>LCNU01000034.1 GCA_001001375.1 Candidatus Amesbacteria bacterium GW2011_GWC1_47_15
GCTTATTTGTCAGAAGTTGTGGGAACCATTGCCGGATTTGGTTCATCAACGGTCTTCCTCCCACTGGCATTGCTTTTTTTTGATTTCAAAACTGCTTTGGTGCTTGTTGCGCTCCTCCATATCTTTGGCAATCTCGGAAGAATTAGTTTCTTTAGACACGGTTTAGATAAACGAATTTTACTTATTTTCGGCGTACCCAGTGTCGTACTAACCCTGATTGGTGCACTACTTATAACGTACATTTCCCAAAATACCCTTAAAGGCATATTGGGGATGTTTTTGGTTATTTATGCCGGTATTTCTTTTTGGAAAGAAAACTTGAAGATAAAACCCTCAATGCTAAATTCAATTTTAGGAGGCGGGCTTTCTGGATTTCTGGCAGGGCTAATCGGAACCGGTGGAGCATTAAGAGGAGCTTTTCTTACAGCCTTTGGATTACCTAAAGAAAGATACATTGCTACTGCTGCTGCCATTGCACTCGCAGTCGATTTAACCAGAATTCCTGTGTATTTCGCGGAAGGGTTTTTGAGTAATCAATATTATTGGTATGCCCCTTTTTTGCTTGGAATCGCATTTGTTGGTTCTTTTACAGGAAAACAAGTTGTGAAACGAATCCCTCAAAGTAAATTCAAAAGAATTGTTTTAATAGCAATTTTGCTTATTGGTTTGAAGTTTGTTTCTGACTCATATATTTTGTTATGTAAATATGAAAGTATATTATTTAAGTAAGCTGCTATGCTGCGAAAATTAGTGCTTTTTATTGGTTTGTTATCGGTGGTATCGCTTATATCGGATACTAAAATAAGTTATGCAGCGAATGATCCCTCATTTGCCTGCTTGGATGCTGCAGGTCCGACACAAGTGGTTACGGGCTTTTACGGTACAGGGAAATTTGAGCCGGAGACGGCGCCATTTAAAAAATTTGATGCCCGCACGGCAAGTTTTGAAATACCTTATGACATTTCGTGGGGCAAAGTTGTTTTAAGAGGCTCAAGTGATAGTCATGACATGTGTTGGGCTGGAGGTTATGTAACTGCTGCCTTGGACTGGCACGACCTGGATATATCTTGGGACCAGAGCAAGCACGGCTATGACCAGAGTGGTACATACAGGAATACAGCTGCTGTCGAATCGTTTCATAACAGGACGACCTGGACAGGCCTGCATATTTACAATGTACACGACGGTATACGGACAACGGACTCGAATGATAACTGGAGAATCCAGCACGTATGGTTGGATTACATCAGAGATGACTGTGTTGAAAACGACCACATTCATTCCGGGGAGATCTATGATGTACTCTTTGACGGGTGTTACGTCGGCTTTAGTTCACGTCCCAGCTCCACCGGGTATTCCGGGATTAATACAATAATCAAGATGAATAAAATGCTTATGCGCATGGAACCTATGCCGTATCCGTATAAATGGGATACCAAAAGCGATCCGACTTTCACAGTGCCCGGATATGGTGTTACTCCTTTTGGTTATGGCAACACTTTTAAATTGGATAACGGCAATGAACCGAATTTTGAAATTACTAATTCAATATTCCTTCATGAGTACGACTCGGAAAAGGATATATTCCCCCCAATTGCTAAAGTAACGGTCTGCGCAAACAACACTCTCATTTGGCTGGGAGATCCTACCAAAGCCCCTTTTAGCCTTCTTGATCAAATCAATGCAAAGTTTCCGGGATGCCTGATTTTGATTACTGGCAAAGTCCAAGGCAAAACTTTATGGAAAGATAAGGTGGCTGATTGGCATCAAAGGCATCCTGATGTCGGAGTAAATCGTAAACCGGCCGTGCCCGGTGAGTATACTTGGCCACGCTACCAAGGATCGGTTATAGGCGATGCCGATGGTGATGGTAAGGTCGACGGAAAAGATTATCTCATTTGGTTAAGCCACTATAATCAACCAACCACAAACGGCGTCAAAGACGGAGACTTTGATATCAATGGTAATGTAAACGGTCTTGATTACTTAATATGGTTAAGTAACTATGGTAGTTAATAAAATCATTGTAGACGAACTGAATAGGATCTAAGGATATTAGTGAAACTTTTTTGTGAACCTGACGTGCCCAGGACTTACAACTTGCGACTTGGTGCATTCCATAGTTCACTTAGGGTCTAGGGGCTGTACTTGGATCGTCTCAAAAATTGTTTGAATGTTTTGTAGACCAAATTCAAACTTACTTTCTCGATTCTTAAATGCGTTTACCAGGGGGAACAAAGTTCGAAAAGCGTTCTGTTGGGGCATCAAATAGATTACAGAAATTATGTGATAGCTTGTTTAAGCCGTTTGCCGAGCAGTTTAAAATAACCTATTTTGAGTAATTTTACTGAAACTAATTGGGCGGCCGAATAAACCGGAAAGTAGCCGAATAGCAAAAACCCGAACATGAAAGTCTTTTCCATTGGTCCGGTTATGGTAATGAAGGTTTTATAATTTAACAGCTTTAAAATTGCGATGTGAAACACATATATACCTAAAGAGTTTTTTCCTAGTGTTTCTATTATTTTTGAGGCCTTTTCAAATTTTAATGATCTGGCCAACAACAGCAATCCAAAACCGACACTTGTTCCCAAACCAATGAATAGGATGGTAGGTGGAAATCTCTCTTCCGGTGTAAATAACTGAGCCAATTTATGGGGAAAAATTAAGCTTACTAATATCACTGTTAACATTTCCAAAATTATAACTTTATGCATTATTTTTACGGAAATTGTCTCGATGTAACGAGCGTAAAGTATGCCGATTAGTACAACAATTAAATACTGGAGAAGAGGGAAGTAGCTGTAACTTTTATATCCACCAAGAAAGGCGAGAATGGATGGTTGGGATAAAGTTTTGTTTAGAACTGTCCCCAAAATATAAGATAAAATGCCTATTATCCCGAAAATTCCAAATTCTTGTCTCGGTGGCAGGGTGAAAACAAACCTCAATTTGTAAAAGGCCAACGGTAACAATGCAGTGTAGAAAATAAATGTAAGAATGAACTCTGTCAAAATGGGAGAGTAGGAAAATGTTAAGGTTTGTATGACTCTGGAAACACTTTTTGGCTCGCTCAATAAAGATATGAAGGCGACAAAGTAATAGGCTAATAAAAGCAGTCCTACTCTTTTTATTATTTTGTACCGTATATTACGATGATTTCCATGTTTTATAACAGATACATATAGACTAAATCCGAATAGCATTAAAAAAATAGTGAAACACAGAGTATTGCCTAATTTACTGATAAGCAGAGGGGAGTAAGCAAAGTGTGTTGCCACCATAAGCACAATTGTTAATCCTCGTACAATATCTACTTCTTTTGTACGGGTGTTTTTTTTATCGCTATAAGCCAATCTTTTTTTGACTTCCATGACAGATGTATTTTGAAAATATCGTTAAGGTTATATTTTATTACAATAATAGTCCTAGAAATTTGGGTAGGAGAATAAGGGGAGTGTAAAAATTAAATGGTGGAATTGGCGAGAGATTTGGGCTTTGACATAAGTGTGGAGTGGTTTAAAATTTCAGTGAACCTATGGAGATGACTCTCCTAAGCCAAGGTGAAGAGGAGTTTTCAAAGGTATTTGAGGAAGAAATGAAGGACTTACTGATTAAGTAAGATTCGAAAAACATCCTCCTGGGCGAGCCAGTTTAATAGCTGTCCAGTTGGGGTAACTCACGAATTTTTCTAACTTTGGTAGAATTGGGAGATGAATTACGAAGATTCAACTGTGAAAGTCTTTAGCGACAACGCAGGGGATTATTCTGACAGGCAGGTGCCTTGGCAGTTCCAAGACAGAGAAAGAGGGTTGTTCCTGGCTGTAATAAAACCGGGAGGAAAAATTCTGGACCCGGGTTGCGGTCCGGGTAATGACGGAAAGAGGTTCAAAGACAAAGGATATGAGGTTTTGGCAGCAGACGGTGCAGCCGGAATGGTGAATCTGGCGAGGGGAAAGGGGTTGAGAGGAAAAGTCATAAAGTATTCAGAAATTGACCAGGTCGGGGAAAAATTTGACGGTGTATGGGCAAGTTATGCATTGTTGCACATACCAAAAGCGGAGTTACCGGGGATTTTAACCAAAATAAAAGAAGTTATAAATGAAGGAGGAGCTGGAGGAAATATTTAAAAAGACATTCGGGAATGTCGAATCCGGTTATATTGAAAACAGAGATGCGGAAAAAGGCGGTATATATTTATTGGTTCAAAATAAGTAGTTTGGCAGTTTCACTTTTTGAAATCCTGGTGAGCGAGCAATTGGATTAACCCCGGTTATAATATTTAAATGTACTTTTTTATTTATTCTAAAGTTAGTACTTATGAATTTGGCTGAAATGATATCAACACGTGCCCAGGACTTACAACTTGCGACCTGGTGCATTCCATTAAGAGGAAAAGAAGAGGTTTTACTGGCGATGAAAAAGAGGGGATTTGGTGCGGGTTTTTGGAATGCTTCAGGAGGGAAGATAAAACCGGGTGAGGAGCCGGCCTTTGCCGCAGCCCGTGAAGCATTGGAAGAATTGGGAATTGCGGTTTCCAATCTGTTGCCAGTAGCAAAAATTGAATTTTATTTTGTAAATAAACCCGAGTGGGGACAACGCGTTATCGGATATACAACCAGGGAGTGGAGTGGGGAGCCTGAGGAGACTGAAGAAATGTCTCCAAAATGGTTTAATTATGAAGAAGTTCCGTACGGTCAAATGTGGGCAGATGACCGCATCTGGCTGCCCATGGTCCTGGCAGGGAAAAAAGTAGAGGGCGAGTTTTTATTCGGAGACGATAATAATATACTTGAATATAATCTTCGTGAAGTAATGGAATTAACGGAAAGTTCAAAAGTCTGACCGGTGAGCGAGTCAAGTTTACAACTACTTTTCGGAGGCGGTATTTATTGGTTTCACATTGGGGCAGAGAGGGTGGGCAGCACGGCGGGATTCTTCTCTGACTATAAAATCCACACGCAAAGTGACAATCTGCTGAAGATGAGCAACCATTGCCTGGGACATCGCTTGGAAGTTTTCGATATATTCCGAGTAAATATTACCGGGATAAAGAAGCGCTTCACAGAGGGTGGAGAAATTGAGGGGAAACCCGCTTCTTTGGAAAACATTGCGGAGCAGAGGACTGCGGGCCCATTTCCGGAGGTCATATTTGTTGAACTCGCGCCAGGGGCAATTGCATTTTTTTGAGGGATCACGCATACAGGGGATTTCGAGCTGAGTCTCGGGGAGAGCCATAGACAAAGATTTTATAATATTACTTAGTCTCATGAACACGTTTAAACCAACTAAAGCGAAGTCCTTCCAGGAGTATTTCGATGCCCTTGGGGATGAGAGAAGGAAACAAGCGATGTTTTTACATGAATTTATTCAGCAGTCGGCCCCTTCGCTAAAACTTTATTTATGTATACGCGGTTGATAAAGGTGAGTATATTGCCGAAAAATCCCCAGGACTTACCGGAGCCGAAGAGAACCGCCGAAGCAAAACCCGGACCAGGAAACAACTATATTCGGAATAAAACCAATACTATGTTGTGTATCCGGAAGATTTCAAAAAGTCATTGAGTTGTAAAAGTCTTCAAAAGTGGTGCCTACAGGGACTCCTGGTATCTGCTGCAGTTTATCATTTGTGAACGCACCGTTGGAGACAGCATAAATTTTTGTAGGTGATTCCATAATGATTTGGACATAGGACCAATCGACAAACTGGGGGGTAGTAACAGTCACTTTGGCGGCAGGCCTGCCATTGACGATTATGTCGTCTGTGGCAACGCGACGGTCTTTGAATTGACTGCCCATCTCATCAATGAGCGCCTGTTTGGATTTTGCTCCTTTGGAGTAATAACTGACCATCCATATAATATCTTCCTGCATGTCTTTCGGTCCAAAACCGACGTACCCAAACCCATCGACGACCCGCCAACCCGGTGGATAAAGAATGGTAAACTCACCATCGGCATTTTTGTAAGAAGGCCAGCCCGGTGCGGGGCTATTGGAGAATTCTGTAGGGGACGGCAGAATGGAAGTGACGGAGTCTTGAGAGGCGGGAGATGGAGACGTGGCAGGATTTTGACCCTGGAGATAGAGATAAGCATTAAATCCAAGAGACACAAGAAGAAGCAGGACAAGGATAAGAATCGGTACCGGATGGGAGGGTTTGGGGGCGGGGGAGGGCTGAAGAGTCTGGTTTTCCATAGATTTATTTTAGTAATATGTATTTAAAAAATAAAGGTCTAAGATTTTTATCACTAATGAAAGTCATTAAACAAATTAAGCAGCCGGTGTTTTTTGCCGGGGCCATTGGCTTGAGCATTTTCATGCTGTTTTTTGTAATTGCTGCCACATGGATCGGATTTGATGTCAAAAGCAAGTGCCGGGAGGCAAAAGATGAATACGGAGGGGATTGCACGGAAGCTTTAATGAATCTGTTGAACGACAAGAACAGAGGATTCCGACAGAGGAATTCCGCTATATGGGTATTGGGCCAGCTGGGGGACGGACGGGCACTGCCTGTCCTGCAGAGTTACTATACGGGGAACATTCCGCCCAGAAAACCGCTGGATGAGGCCATCAGCCAGTATGAGCTGAAGAAGGCCATAAATCTGACAAGCGGCGGGGCCAATATTACTGCTATCTTCTGGCGGTAAGGACTGGATGAAGGAGATAATTACTAAGTGAGAATAAATTCGGAAGATCAGGAGCTAATGGGGGTGTGCTGGAAGCATTTGCTGCCATAGTATGAGTCCACGGTAAACTCGCGGGGAGAGACGATTTCGAGGGTGGAATAGATACCCGGGTTGAGAGGGTAGGAGAAATGGATATTTTCTACAAAGGCGGGAAGGGTAAACATATGCGTAAGTCCGGACCGGAAATACGAAGGCCGGTGAACATGAGCGTTGAAAACGGCTGGGATGGGCAGGTCTTTGATTGCCTTCCACGCCTGCGGTCCGTTGGAATAGGCTGTCAGCCGGGTGTCGCCATTAAAGTACGGGTTCCCCCCCAACCCTTGGGGGAGAAAGCCGTAGTGGGTAAAAATAAAAGTGGGAGTATCCTTGTAGATATTTTCCCTGAGCCAAACGATTCGCTCTTCCGTTATTGAACCTGGTAAACCTTGGTCCTGTATTTCCGGATCCAGCCATGCGATTTGAAAGTTTGGAAATTTCCGGAGTCCGAAGGGTTGATTCAAACGAAAGCGGGAGTGGATATTTAGCAGATCCGGGAATTTTATACCCCACAAATCGTGATTACCTAAAAGGTGGATGGCAGGTAAAGCTAACGGCTGCAGAGCTTCAATACAGGCACGGTAATTGGAAAGGTTATGACCAGAGACGGAACTTTCCTTGATTTTGTCACCCAATTCGATTAACAGGTCAAAAGGATAAGCCCGCAGGTGCCCATTTACGGCTGCCAGCATATCCAGGGATTGCGTATTCAGCTGGCGGGGACTGTTATCTTTGTCTCCGACGTGGACATCACCAATCAGGAGGAATCTGAGAGCGTGCGGTTTGGGGTCGGGCAAATCATGTTTCCAGATATCCGGTTGCGGTGAAAGATTGGCCAGGGGAGTCAACTTGCCCGAAAATTCCAACACCGACCATCCTGCCAGTTTGAGCAAAGATCTTCTGCTAAGAGGTTTGCGGTCTGTTTTGGGTTTTTCTACAGCCATATTTCATGCTCGAATAATACACGTATGACCTTTGGAGGGGAAAGCCAATAAAGCAGTGACTGAGTTATTGGCTGAACATTTCAGTACCAAGAAAAGGAATGTGTTTTTGGTTTCGGGCCAGCGAGCAAAACACAAAACATTTGAGGTAACGACGGACAACCGAAACGATACCGGCCAACTGATAAAATAGAAATTAATGGAGACGGGATTGGGGTTGACAAGCGAAGAAGCGAAGCAAAGACAGGGGCAGTACGGCCGGAATGTACTGCCGGAAAAACCGCCGCCGGGAAGCCTGTCTCTGCTTTTGCAGCAGTTGAAAAACCCTCTGATTTACGTATTGCTGGCGGCCGGTATAGTAACCGTGGTCATAGGTCATTTTTCAGACGCGACAATAATTTTTCTGGCCGTGGTGATTAATACCGTGTTGGGATTCGTCCAGGAGCAAAAAGCTTCCAATGCCCTGCATGCTTTAAAAAGCTACGTGACAAACCAGGTAACTGTAATCCGGGATGGGGAGAGGCGGACTTTGAATACGGAAGATCTGGTCCCGGGCGATACGGTCATTTTGGACCAGGGGGTAAAAATCCCCGCGGACGGGATGCTGTTGCATGCCAACAGGCTCTTTGTTGATGAATCGCTGCTTACTGGAGAAAGCGTATCGGTCAAAAAAGATACTGAAAACATGGTGTTTATGGGAACGACAATTGCGGCTGGGCAAGCCGTGATGCTGGTGCAAGAAATCGGTTCTGAAACGAAAATGGGGGCGATTGCCCGGCAGATACAGGAAACGGAAGAAGATACCCCCCTGCAGCGGCAGCTGCGGGGTTTTAGCCGGCAACTGGTATTGGTGATAGCCGTTTTGATTACCATAGTATTTTTGGCGGGAATCCGGTACCGGTTCGGCATTACGGAAATATTCGTAACATCGGTGGCGCTGGCGGTATCCAGTATTCCGGAGGGGCTTATCGTTTCTTTGACTGTGGTGCTGGCAATCGGCATGCAAAAAATTCTGAAGCGGCGGGGCCTGGTAAGAAAATTATCGGCGGCGGAGACTCTGGGGGGAGTAACCGTCATTTGCGTAGACAAGACGGGGACATTAACCCAGGGGAAGATGAAAGTGGCTGACTGCATCGGCGACGAAAAAGAGTTGGCAAAGCAGGTGCTTCTGGCCAATGACCTGGATGACCCGATCGTGATATCCGCTTTTGAGTGGGGGAGGACGAAAATCCGGGATTTTGTCTCGGAGCATCCACGGCTGGACAGCATCCCTTTTTCTTCAAAAGAGCGGCTGTTTACCAGCCTGCACAGCTGGCCGGGCAAGAGCAACCGGCTTTTTGTCAACGGAGCGCCGGAGATACTGCTTGCCTGGACGACACTACCCCAAAACAAGAAGCAAGAGTTCATGTCCGTAATTGACGATATGACCAGACAGGGGAAAAGGCTGATCGGATTTGCCAGAAAAGAGATGCCGAAGGGCAGAATAACAATAGACTATGCGGACGCGAAAAAAGATCTGACGTGGGTGGGACTGTTGGCTTTTTCCGATCCCGTACGGCCAGGGGTCAAGCAGGCTTTGGAGCTGGCGAAAGAAGCGGGTATCCGCACGGTAGTGATCACGGGAGATTACGCGAAAACTTCGGAGTATGTGCTGTCCGAGCTGGGTATCAAGGTGGAAGAACACGAGGTGATTACCGGCGATCGGCTGGAGGAGCTGGGAGAAGAAGAGCTGGCCCGACTGGTGAGGAGGATCCGTTTGTTTGCCCGAACCACACCGGACCAGAAGCTGAAGATCGTAAAGGCCCTGAAGAAAAATGGGGAAGTCGCGGCAATGATGGGCGACGGGGTGAATGACGCTCCGGCATTGCACGAAGCGGATATCGGCATAGCTGTCGGCGAGGCAACTGATGTGGCCAAAGAATCCGCTGACCTGGTGCTTCTGGACTCCAACTTTGCCACGATCGTGGGAGCTATAGAGGAAGGGCGGGCAATGTTTGAAAATATCCGGAAAATCATTCTTTACCTGATGAGCGATGCTTTCGCGGAAATCATCGTGGTGTTTGGAGGTATTGTTTCCGGTCTGCCGCTGCCGCTGACAGCCGTACAGATTTTGTGGATCAACCTGGTGTCCGACGGATTTCCCAACCTGGCACTGACAATCGATCCGCCAAAGACGGGTATTATGAAGGAAAAACCGCGTCCCGCAGGGGAGCGGCTGGTAAACAGGTGGATGATGACTTTAATCGGGGTGGTGAGCGCGGTGGCCGGACTGATGGCCTTGTTGTCATTCGTGGTGGTTTATAAAACTTCCGGAGATGTAGTATTGGCGCGTTCCGTTGCGTTTATTACCCTGGGGCTGAATTCCCTGGTTTATGTCTTTTCCGTGAGAGCTCTGATGACACCGTTTTGGAAAAACCACTTGTTTGAAAACCGGTGGCTGACTGTCGCGGTAGCCGCGGGCCTTGCCCTGCAAGTATTGCCGTTTACAACTCCGGCATTCAGGCAATTTTTCGGGTTGAGCAGTTTGGACAATCGTTACTGGCTGGCAGCGATCGGCTTATCCGTGCTGATGTTTTTTGTAGTCGAAATATTCAAGTTTGTTTACCACCTTAAATATAACGATGTGCCGCTTAAATGAAATTGAAGGTAGTAGTGCATCCGAGGGCGAAGGCGGAAAGGATCGAGCAAGAACTGCTGGGGGGACTGCATGTACACGTAACCGGACCGCGATATAATCTACTGATGGGTGTTTTTTCGGGAGAGAAATTCGAAGAAAAAAACAGTATCGGGATGTGCCCCTTTGCCATGCTTATTCTGCAGACAGCAGAATTGATGGCCAATGCTTATCCGGAATCGGCAGGAAAGATAGGTGTTTATGTTCACCCCAGAAGATTTTGCGGGTGGTTTGTAGAGCAGGAGGATAATCTCAGCCTGACGGGAGGGCACAGGGGAAAGGTAAAAAGACCGGTAGCGGCCTGTACCCTGATGGTGGAATTGGGCAGATTTCTGCAGGAGAAGGAGGGAGAACGCAACAATCTGTTGCCGGACAAAATCCGACCACCGGCGACAATAATAGATATAAGGGGAAAGGAAGCCAAGGTGACGAGCAGGGAAGAGGAAAGAGAACAGGCTAAAAAGGAGTTGGATAAGCAATTAAGGGAGCTGGAAAAAATTACGGGAACAAATGAAGTAAGACGGCAGATAAAGGCAGCGGAAAACTGTGATATATCTCCAAGATCGGAGGAAGCAGGAACATTTTCAATAAGGTGATAAAAATCTATTAGCTGAAGAGAAAATTTCGAGTTATAATCGGAGAGTGTTTGACAAGCTTTTTGCCAATTGTCTGCTGGTAGACGATTTTGACCGTTCGATGGCTTTTTACAGGGATAATTTGGGATTGACCGTAAACAGCCAGGACGGCAAGTTTGCCGATTTTAAGCTGGAAGGGACGTCTTTGGCTGTTTTTCAGAAAAGCGAAGCTACTGCCATGTTTCCGGCGCAGCATATGGGCAAAAGGGGCGGTATCGTGCTGGCATTTCAAGTACCGGATGTGGGAGCCGCATGCGAAGAATTGAAATCCAAAGGAGTGGAAATCTTTGAAGGGCCGAAAACGACTGAGTGGGGCCAAACTGTGGCGTATTTCAAAGACCCCGACGGCAACATTTGGGAAATTTCCAAAAAATAAGATGAAGCTAAAGCTTGCGGCTGTGGAAACAGTGGCGCCAACGGCGCCGTTTAATTTTGACGCCACATTTCATAAACCGGACCACTTTACTTCAGGAGACAACCTGTGGGAGCCGGGAGTGAAATGGCAGACCTGGCGGCAGGAAGGGAAGGCATACGGATTGAAAATAATTAACCGGGGAGGGACGGAATTGCCTGAAATTCGAGTAGAAATATATTCGGATGCTCCGTTAAGCAAAGTGGAGCGGGGAAATATCGTCAGGGAGATAAAATATAGATATAACCTGGATCTGGACCTAAAAAAGTTTTATACGGAACTGGGTGGAGACGAAATGCTCGGACCGGTAATTTCCAGGTGGCTAGGTATGAGGCCGGGGCACCCCAGTTCTTTATATGAATACCTGATAATCGGCATCGTACTGCAAAATGCGAGTGTTCGAAGATCAGTGCAAATGTTTAAGGCACTTCTGGAGAGATACGGGATGAAAATGGAGTTTGACGGAAAGGAATTGTGGTGTTTTTGGGAGCCGGGTTCACTGGCACCGGTAAGTGAGGAGGAACTGCGGGCGCTGAAGGTAGGGTACAGGGCAAAATCAATAAAAAGAATTGATGATTATTTTTTAAACGGGCAAATGGATGAGACGGATTTGAGAAACCGGGACAGGGAGGCGCAGATGAAAGAGCTACTCAAATTATACGGAGTGGGGCCGGCAACGGTATGGTATTTGCTTTTTGATGTATTTCATCATTGGGATTTTTTTGACCATATTTCCCCCTGGGAGCAGAAAATTTATTCGAAATTGTTTTTTGACAGGGACCCGGAAAA
>LCNU01000035.1 GCA_001001375.1 Candidatus Amesbacteria bacterium GW2011_GWC1_47_15
TCTTCGTCAATGGTGCCGTCTTTTTGGATCATAAGATTTTTGGTGCCGCCAGCATAAATTGCCGCTCGCGTATCCGGTCAGGCAGTCTGCCATGGACTCTGCGGTACGCAATACCGACCAGAGTTTCGATAAATTCTTCATAATTCCATCCCAGCGCTTCTACCGACTTGACCGTAGCATCCTGATCGTCAAACCTGTTAAGACTGGGGTTCATATTTACATCAACGATATAAGCCTTGCCCTTTTTATCCAGCCGCACATCCATCCTCGCCACATCCCGGCATTTAAAAGCCCTGTAAGCTTTGATAACCGCTCTTTCGACTCTCGAAGCTGTAAGAGTATTTAATTCCGCAGGTGCATGCGCTCTGGCCTCCTCATACTCCCAGGAGCCTTTTCCCCACTTTGCCTCATATGTATATACACTCCAGTTCTTTTCAAAATTACCCCCAAAAATTATTTCGCAGACCGGCAGTGATACCACGTGCCGGTTGTTGCCTATCACTGTCACATGGATTTCCCTGCCTTCAATATATTCTTCCGCTATCACTTCTCCGGGCAGGTTATCAAAAAGGTATCGTACTCTCGCTGTCAGCCCTTTCTGGTTTTTGACCACGGACGCTTGGGATATGCCTATACCGGCGTGTTGTCCCGATGGTTTCACAATCAGCGGGTAACGCAGGCCTCTTACTCGTAAAATGCGGCTGCGGCGGTTAAACACACGAAAACGCGGGGAGGGGATACCAAGTTTTTGCATTCGTCTCTTAACTTTGGCTTTTTTGGTCACATATCTGAAGCTGTGCATATCGTGGCCGAACTGCGCCCGGCAATTTTTTTCCAGATACGTCCCGACTTTTATGTACAATTCCCACGTGGGATCTTCCACCAGATTTATTACTACATCGCCGGGTAAGTTAGCCGCTCTTTTCCAGTTTTTCCTGTTTACTTCAGAGACCCTTACTTTATGACCGCGGTCTTCCAGTGCGTTTTTCAGTCCTGTTACCGCCTCCATTGTGTCCACCAAATCCTCCGTCTCGCCGGAAAAATAAAGTATTAATACTGAAATCGGATACTCAACCAGCAATGGTCCCATATAGTTTTTTCTGCTGAAAACGTAAATAAGCGTTTTTAATAATATGGTCCAACAGCGTATGGTATGTAAACCCGGCTGCCCGGGCAGATACCCCCATTCCGGAAAGAATATGGAAATCGACCCCGGGATTGTTGTTTATTTCCAGGACATATGGTCTGTTGTTTCTTATCCGGATGTCCAGTCTGGGGTAATCCCGACCTCCAAGTTTTTTGTAGCATTCAGTTCCAAGAGACCGGATCTTTGTCTCCAAAGTCTTACCCAGGACGGCCATTTCCATTCCGGACATGGCGTAATCGGAAGAATCTTCATGCCACTTGCCTTCAAAAGTGAGTATAGGTAAAAACCCGGGCTGGTTTTTAAAAGTTACTTCCGCCGGCGGCAGCACCCAGGGTCTGGAGTTTTTTTCGAGAATCGTGACATGCAGTTCTCTTCCCTTAATATATTCTTCCGCCAGTACCGGCTGCCGGAATTCCTGCAGAAGCATAGCTGTCTGCTTTTTCAGTTCTTTTTCATTGCAGACCACACTTTGTTGGGTTATACCTGCCCCGCAGTGTTCGTACAGCGGCTTGACGATTGCTGGAAATATTATATCTTTATCTGCATCCGAATTTTTTCTGATAATTTTCCACTGTGGAGTCGGAATGCCTGCGGTCTTCATTTCCCTCTTCATTAACTGCTTGTCGCAGGATAATTTATAGCCTCTTACGTCGGAGCCGGTATAAGGCAAGCCCATATTTTCCATCAGTTTGATAGCCTTTAAACCAAATGGAGTATTCTTTCCCGTCCATTCAATAAGATTAAACACCAGGTCGCCGCTGATGGAGGCAATATTATCCAGACTTTCAGTATCCACGCCGATTGTTTCCGTCTCATATCCTGTACGCGCCAGCACCTGCGCCAGTTCCATCGCAGTCTCTCTGGTATCGGTATCGGAAACATCGGAAATGTCCTCCGGCTTATTGTATAGAACCGATATTTTGTTCAACATACTAGTTATTAAAAATATAAAACTATATCAAGTTTTTAAAAATATTACTATTTTGTCAAATTTTTTTATCCCCATGTATCGATTTATTATCACTGTTTTGTATTCAATAAACTATAAAATTAAAATGAAATATGTATAATTATTAATATATTTATAATTATTTATAAAATCTATTGATAAAAGCCTTATCACCGCCTTTTTCTTGTATACGCTGTCACAAATCCGGGCTGAAAAGTCCTCACTTAATCGATTAATTTTTCAGAAAACTATTATAACTCAATAATGAAAATTCCTGTTATATTAATGTTTTCCGTCACTATCTCAAAAGTCATTCTGTTTTTGATATAGTATGGTATTAAAGAAATAAGATATTTATGTCCTCTGAAGATGGCTTGGGAATAGAGGTAAAATATATTGCCAATTCTGCGAAAGGGCGGGGAATTTTTGCCAGACGGAATTTTAAGCGCGGGGACATCATTGAAGTCTGTCCTGTACTGTTAGTCCCCCCCGTGGACCATAAATACTTATCGCAGACCGTTCTTGATAATTATTTATTTGATTGGGAATCCGAGGAAGATTCCGTTTTGCTATTTGGTTACGGAGGATTATACAATCACTCTTATACACCCAACGCACAATATATCCGCGATTTTAATAATAAAACCATGGTCGTCCAGGCGATAAAAAATATCAAAGAGGGTCAGGAAATTGTTTTTAACTACAACGGCGAGCCGGAAAATAATGCCCCTTTAGATTGGATCAAAAAAATCGAGTAAACTGGAACAACCGTGAAACACCGTCCGCGGCACCACTTCTCCACTATTGCTTCAAAAGAACGTCTTTCAAACCCGTTTTATTTTTATGCTTTTCTGATTTTCCTTTTGGGGACGGGCGATGCAGTCATGTCATTTTCATCTCCTCTTTATATCCGCCAATATGTACCAAACGTACAGACGATGGGTTTGGTGATTTCCTTTTCCTCTGTTATCGGCGTAATCTGTGATTTTGTCTTCTCTAAATTATTTATTCATAATCGCTTTTCATTTTTCTTCCGTTTACTGCTGGCAGCCGCAATTGCATTCCCGATCTCACTGATTTTTCTGACACCATCGATTCTTCCGTTTTTGTTGGGGATGTCCGTTTGGGGTATTTATTATGAACTTATGCAGTTTTCTAACTTTAGTTTTATAAATAGCCAGGTCATCAGGCCGCTTTTTTCTTCCGCCTGGGGAGTATTGACTTCGATCAAAGCCGCTGCCTACACCTTAGGACCGATTCTGGCCGGTTGGGCATTGACACATGGCTCCAGGACTCCATTTATTACTGCTGCAGTATTTTCCTTTTTAACTTTTTTCTGTTTTATCATCGCTATCCGTATTTTTCCCGGATGGCGTGTCCATACGGTTAATGCCGATCAGTCATCATCTTTTTCCTTCAGCCAGCAATTAATAATCTGGAAGTTGCTGATGGCCAAAATTTGGCCTGTTTATATACTTTTGTTTCTCATTTCTATCATGGATGCGGTATTCTGGACAATCGGTCCGTTATTTGCAGGCGAGTTAAAACAGAGTCATTTCATGGGAACTTTTTTTCTGTCTGCTTATATTTTTCCCTCTATCGCCTCCGGATTTATTATCAGCAGGCTAAAAATTGCGGTTACCGATTACAAAATGATCTACTTTTGCGTCTGTGCTGCTGCCGTATTATTAATTCTTAGCGGTTTTATCGCCTCCGTACCGCTGGTGGTTTTAACGGTGCTAAGTGCGTCTGCATTTCTTTCAATTTCCTTTCCTTTGACATCTTCTCTTTTCGAAAACTATGTCCGCAGGCTGGGGCATACTTCTACCAGTATGATAGGGCTGCAAAGTTCCGCCATCAGTCTTTCATACATTTTCGGTCCGATAATTGCCGTTTTAATCTCTTCCAGGGCAGGAAGCCAGTTGACTTTTTCCTGGGTTGCCGCAGGTCTACTGCTTTATAGCCTGTTAGCGTTTTTCTTCACCCCGAAGCATACCTTTTTACCGGAAACCGCACTTCGGGCTGTTGAAGAAAACTAAAAAAACGCTTCATATAGCCTTTTTCACAGTTTATCATTTTCACGGATAAGACAGTGGGGTAGGGGAGACCCAAAAAATTCATTTTTACTTAACTGGGTGGTATTTTTTATGCGTCTCTTCGGCAAATTTATCAGAGGCGTGCACATACCGGGTGGTAGTATCCAGGGATTCATGGCCGAGCAGTACCTGGATTGCCGCCGGATTGGCACCGGATTCCGCCAGATAAGTGGCAAATCCATGCCTCAGAGAATGAGCGGAAGTAGGCAGGTTCAGGCGTAGTTTTTCCCTGTATTCCTTGATTTTTGCCTGCAGGTAATTGGTGGATATCCGCCGGGTTGATTTACCCATCCTGCTACCTCTGAGAGGTACAAATAAAGCTTGTACGCCGTCCTGGCGCGCTTCCTGGTATCTTTCCAGCCATTCCCTGGCTCTGGGGGTCATATATACAAATCTTTCCTTCCGGCCTTTTCCCCGGACAAAGATCCGGCCTGTACCGTCAATTTGATTCCGGTTCAAGCCCACCAGTTCCGAAATACGCATTCCTGAGGCCAGAAGCAGCTCCAGCATCGCCCTGTTTCTTAAGGCTATCTGAACATCTTTTTCAAACTTGGTAGGGGACTCAACTAATTTTATCAACTCATCTAATTCGGCTACCTGACCGTGTTTTTTGACCATTTTAACCATTTTGATCGCATCCGGCGGCACCGGCACCGGCTTATCCATATCCACCAGAAACCTCAGATAATTTCTGATACAGGATAAATTCCTGTTAATACTGCCGGGAGCCAGTCTGCCTGCCGCTATAATTTCTTTTACGGGTAATCTGCGGTCCCGGCTGGTAAGATACGCTTTATACTTTAAAAGGTCTTCTTTGTTGATTTTGGAAAAGGTGACATTTTCGTCTGCAAGGAAATTTTCAAATTGTTTTAGGTCGCGTTCATAATTGTACAAAGTTTCCGGACTGTAGTTTTGTGTTTTCAAAAGCAGCAGATATTCTTCGGCCATCGGCAACCGCTGCTTCTTTTTTGGTTCATCACTCTTATCCATATTCATATCATTATAAGGGGTTTGTCTCCTTCAAACACGACCCTCTGTAAGGCTTCAGGACGGCTTTTTGGGATACGGGACGATACTTTATACCTTTAAATAAAGGTCTTCATATAGACCTAAGGTGTAAGTCAGAGTTATACATATTATTTGTTCGGGTTTTATTACTTGGGAAATATTTTCCTATCTGTACCATTAGGTAGGGAATAAAGGAAACGTATTCGCATCAAGGCTTTTATGAATATAGGAATTATTTTGATCAATAGGTAGCTGTAATGCTCAGTCTTCTCCGTAAGTAGAAACTGAGCATTAGAGATATTATACTCAGTTTATTGTATTAGTAAAATCAGTCCTTACACCTTTCAAGGGGAGGCCTCTCCTTCTTCCCCTGGAGTTTCCTCAACGATCTTTTTTAATTAATTAATCTAACGCTATACTCTTTTTCTTTTATTACTGTTGCTTATCTACCTCTCGGGGAGAGCCTGACACTTATCCCCAACGAGTAGCAGAAAGTGTAAACATTAATGATACAAACTATATCATCTGAAGCTAAATATCGCGATATATAGTCCTATAACACTCTTACATACCGTGAAAAGATAAGTTTCAGGAATGTGAAAATAATCAATAATACTACAGGCCCGTCCTTTATTCCCTCTCCCCCCCTCCCCTAACGTTCTGGATTATTTTTTTTATCAACTTCTTCCGCTTCGATCATTAATGAATTTAAAAAATTAATTGTCGCATTTTGCCACTGCCGGCTCGCCGCCTGCCTTTCCCTTTTTGTCTTTCCTGGTCTGGGGCCACCTCTCCCCTTCCTGGTCGGTTTTTTGTCGATTCTTTCCAACCATTTTTGATCAGGATTTAAAAAAATTTGACTGGGCCTTATCATACTCACTGCACGCCTGGTCCTGTCAATCATCTTATCCGCATGTGTTGCAGCATCCTGATTTCTGATATTCCATTCCCTTGCGGCGGTTTGCCAATCCCAGCCTTCCCCGCAGGCTAATGTGAAAACCTCTTTAAACCTGATCAAATTCTTCATTTCCTCCACCAATTGTTGAGAAGAAATTCCCAAATGTCCGGCTGCCTCGTCAAGTTCTTGTTCCATCTGCATTTTGATATGCCGGCTCAAAGGTTCCCGGTTTGCCATCATTTGCCGGTGTTTAGCCCTTGTCTGATTTATCCTGGCAAACGCATTCTCCATATCTTTGCTTCTTTCCCAACTCATATCATGCTCCCCTGTCTATCGCCATAACTATACTCCCCATCCTGCAGTAAATAATACCGTCACCAATACCACCATACCCCCATAGCTATGGCTAAAAATAACGAATAAATGAATAACCGGGTCGTCAAATATTTTTCCAGATTGACGGACCACAGTCCGGAAAGCAGTAAAAGCATGCTTATAGCGGCCACGCTCAATCCCGCCACCCAGAATTCCGGCCGGAAAGAAAATATTGTGTCATACAGGAAAAATCCGGTTAATAGTGTCATGACAAATCCCACGGCCAGTGCTGCCCTGAAGAGGGCTATTGTCCTGATAGCTGCCACGGAAAATATATTTGCTGATAAAAGCAGAGCGTACTGGCCGATACCGAAAAGGATAACTATAGCCACTTTGGCCCACCAGGCAGGCGGCAGCAGAATATAAAACAATCCGACAGATGCCGTAAACAGAGCCGCCGGAATGGGCACAGTCAGCCACTCAATACCGGACAATCCTTCCCGCAATGACCAGCCGGTCAAAAGCCATGTGACCCCGGTCAGTAGCAGTACCAGTAAATATCTCAGCTCCAGATTGGCGGACTGAATACCGACTATCCCCAGTGAAAGAATTACAGCAGATAGTACCAGTTTTTGTCTTTTTCTCATGTTAAATATAATTAGCCCAAACCGAGGAAACATCTTCCAGCTCTTCCAGCTGGTCTACCAGCTTGTTTGCTTTTTCTTTGGCTTCTGGAACCAGCTCCACCAGAGTATTCGGCATCATCACCAGTTCTGCGCTTTCTACCGTATATCCTGCATCTTCCAGCTTTTTTTTCAGATCCGTAGTCCTGTCCTTCTCACAAAACACTACCCATCCCTCATTTGTCTCTTCAATATCATTAATCCCCATGTCAATTACCTCCAATGCCTGTTCCTCCAGTGATTTGGATCTTGAGGTTTGTGGTTTGACCCTCAACATACCCTGATGTATAAACAGGTAGCTTACGGCTCCGCTGCCTGCCATAGTCCCCCCGCCCTTATCTAAAGTTGTCCTGATCATTTGAGCCGTCCTGACTTTATTGTCCGTAAGTGTCTCCACGAGCACTCCTGCTCCCCCCGGCAAAAATCCTTCAAACATAGCCTCTTCTGCCTGGGCGGCACTCCCTGCCCCGGTAGCCTTGTCTATTGCCCTTTGAATATTGTCCTTGGGCATATTGGACTGCCTGGCTTTTTCTACTGCCAGCCTCAATCTGAAATTTTTTTCCGGATCCCCTATTCCCCCGCCCTGTTTCACGGCAGCTGTTATCAATGTCGCCAGTTTGGTAAATGCCGCTCCTCTTTTCGCATCTTTGACTTCTTTCTGCCTGTGGATAGTAGCCCACTTGGAGTGCCCGGACATAAGCCTATTTTACTATAAAGCATTGACATCTTGTGTATACACCGTATACTTTGCCGAGATAATTATGGATTTAGCCCGAAAAGCAATCGACGCCGCCTTGGTTCGCGACTGGAAGACCGCTATCGCGATTAATCTTGAATTAATTAGGGAAAACCCTTTGGACATTGACTCTCTCAACCGTCTCGGCAGGGCGTATTTTGAGACCGGACAAAGAAACAAGGCTATTTCAGCTTACCAAAAAGTAATTCAATTGGACAAATTCAACCCCATTGCCCTGAGGGGCCTGTCTTCGACAAAATCAGTCTCAGGGACTCTGAAAAATTTCCGGCCGCTTACCACGCCCACCACGGCTCCGATTTTCCTGGAGGAACCCGGGGTTACTAAAACGATCAGTCTTACGCGTCTGGGTGATCCCGCGACTATTTCCCGACTTCATCCCGGAGATCCTGTTAGCCTTGTGGCCAGGGAACATTGTGTATCCGTTATGTCCAACTCTTCGCTATATTTAGGCCGCTTGCCGGACGATTTGGCCTCCCGGATGCGGTCATTTCTCAAAGCCGGAAATACTTATGGCGCCTGGGTGAAATCTCTTGATACCACTCAGGGAGCCGCCAAATTGTCTCTCAAAATATTTATGAGAGAGGTCACCCGCTCCCAGAAATTCCGTAATGTCCCCTCTTTCCCGATAACGGAGAAGCTTACCTATGCCGCATTCACTCCCCCGGAACTGATTCACGAAGAGAAACCCGATACTGGATTTTCGGATGACGAAAAATCCGAGATGGTTTCCGGTTCTGTCCGCACTTCCCGCGAACCGGATTTTACATAAATTTAATTTTCCCCCAGCCACCATTTCCTGTAATCGCTGCCCAGCCGGAGGGTGTAATCTCCGCTGTCAAGAGTACCGTCCTCATTCCATTTACACCTGTACACATCCATCATCCAAATTGCAGTCATTTTTTTATTTTCCCCGGAGTTGCCTGAGACCGTACAACCTTCGGCACCGATTTCCTCGTTTATTATCATCACCACTTTCAGACCGGCAGATTCCGCTGCCCTGGCTGCATGACTCCCAAGGCCGTCTGTATCCGTAGTATTCACGATCGTTATTCTCGTATCCTGTGCTGCCAGATCGGTAGTCAGAAACCATTTACCCGCGTAAACCGGCCAGTTGGATCCCAGGACAAAATATATTTCTGAATCGACGTCTTTTATCTCCCTTATCATATCAGCCTCCCGGTTCATCTCCAACTCCTGTTGATGTCCCGCATTTTTCAGCCGCTTCCAGGCAATCTCGTCGGTTATCCCCATTTTTGCTCCACCTGTTACGCTGATCCCCAAATAATCCGCTATCGAATCCCGCGCCCAATCCGCGCCGTATTTGGATTCCAGCTGCTTCATAGCATTTATTTTCCACCGCCCATTCCCCCCCAAAGTCATAATCTCCAATTCTCCCGGCAGTCTAAATAAAATACCTGTCTTCAGACGGGGGTCAAAACTCTCTATCCGTACTCCGCTTTCCTCCACAAACACTCTGGTAAATCTTCCGATTCCCTTCCATTTACGGGTAATAAAACTATTCATATACACCAAAAACGCGCATACTATTGGGATTATGAACACATATAGTATTATCTTACCTAGAAAATTCCTCTGTTTGGGCTTGTGCCTGTTTTTTCCCATTTAGGCTCCGATCATCCCTCGGTGTCTTTTCCCCTCACGGGTAATAAAATCTGCGTCAGAAATGTGTTTCTCAAGTATGCCGGCCAGATATTCTCCCCCCACCAGATGCGGCACCAGTACGTAGTCCGCACCTACCCGGTATAGAGTTTTGGCTCCTTCCGTATCCCGGGCTGTCAGTATCACTGTTTGCCTGCGGGGTAATGACTTCTTTCGACTGCCGGACAGTTCCTCCAAAAACTGGGCTTCGTCTGTAGCGTCAGGAACGGTGGAGACCACCAGTTTCGCTTTTTCCAGATTTAAGGATTGAAAAAGTTCATGATCTGCCATGTCCCCGAAAACTGCATTTATGTTCTGCTGTTTTAACTTTTCAATCACAGCCGGATTGAAATCTACAACAATTACTTCAAAGCCGAGCCTTTCCAAAGCGGGACGGATGATGCTCCCCATCCGGTTGTGTCCGAAAAGGACGGCATGGTTTTCAGGCATTGATTGTTCTGCTTCACTGGTGATATTCGAACTCTGTTTTTTTTCAAAAAGGTCAGCAATTTTTGAGCCGAAAGATTTGTATATTTTCTCAGCATGGGTTATCACGTATGCCGAGGTAGTCATGGTTATCATGGCTACGGTTGTCAATATAATCAAGATCTCGCTTCCTGCCTGTTTGGCCGCAACTGCCCCGACAGCCAAAATCAGAGAAAACTCAGATATCTGTCCTACTGCCAGGCTGGCCATAAACATTGTCCTTTTGCGGTACCCCAAAGCACCCAGTATTGCCATTACGATTAATGGATTCCCGGCGATTACATAAACGGACATGATGAGAGATGGTAACCACATCCGGCCTATCTGCGAGAGTGTTACTCCGGCTCCCATAGACACAAAAAACCAGGTAAGGAAAAAGTCTCTCAAAGGTCTTACCCGGGAAATTATCTGTGCGTGTTCCACAGTCGCTGCCAGGGAAAGACCTGCCAGAAATCCGCCTATTTCTACTGAAAATCCTACCCAGGGAGAGGCAGCGATAGCAGCTACTGCCAGACACCAACCGATGGAACTGATAAAAAGGGTTTCGGTAGACTCACCCAGATAATCGACGGCTTGTTTCAGTACCTTTTCCGATAGCCATACCGCCCCTGCCGTCATAGCCGCGGCTTTTACGGCAATAAGCACGATATCTATAAGGGTTGCTTGCCCGCCGTTAGTCCCTGCAAGGACTACTAATAACCCTATGGCCACAAAATCCTGTACCAGAAGATACCCCATGGCAATCTTACCGTGCAGGCTCTGGGTCTCGCCTTTTTCGGACAGCAATTTGATCACCAATATTGTGCTGCCGAAAGTCAGACCTATACCCAGGAATACAGACTCTGCGGGACCGAATCCTAAAATTCTGGATATCCCCCACCCCACCAGCGACGTGATAATTATCTGGCATATCCCGGTAATTAAAGATACTTTTCCCATTCTCCGCAGTTCGGATAACGGTAGTTCCATACCCGCCAAAAACAACAGCAGCGTCACTCCCATAGTGCCTAAGAGCCGGATTATTTGCTCATTATTTCCGTATCCTCTCCACCCCGAAGCAGAAATCAAAAGCCCTGCGGCCAGGTAACCGATTATAGCCGGCTGTTTTAATGCCTTGGCAGCCACACCCCCCACTGCCGCCAGTCCCAATACACCAGCCAGTCCGCCGAATACATCTGTCATTACAATTTAGTGTATCAGGAATTCAAGGGTTTGTTCCAATACTGCCGGCAGAGGGCTCTCATATTCCCGGTAGTCTTTTTCTGCCGGATGCATTAGTCGCAGGTAGGAAGCATGAAGAAAAAGGCGCGGACACCATAATACATCCTGCCTGTATGTTTTTCTGCCAATATACAGCGGGTCTGACACGATCGGATGACCGATATGCTTAAGATGCACCCTGATTTGGTGTGTCCTGCCGGTGAGCGGAGTGAGCTCAAGAAGCGCCAGCCCTTCTTTCTGCTGCCCCGGGAATCTCTTGATTATTTTCCATTCCGTTACTGCTGCTCTTCCTCCCGGTATTACCATCCGTTTACCGAAATCTTTGGGATGCCTGTCAATCGGTGCTGAGATAACCCCTTCTTCTGCTTCGAAATGGTTGTTATGCACCAGCGCCGTGTATCTTTTTTGGGTTTTTCGTTCCACAAACTGCTGTTTCAGATAATAATACGCCTGTTCATTTTTCGCCAATACCATTACCCCGCTCGTATCCTTATCCAAACGGTGTACTATCCCGGACTTCCGGTAAAACTCTTCATTCTTAAGTCGTAAATCATAAATCTTTATTCTTTCCCCATGCCACCGTTGGACGGTTAGTGCCAGGGGGTCAACTGTTGCCGCGTCATTGACAATCATTCCCGCCGGCTTATCTATTACCGCCAAATCTTCGTCTTCGAAAATTATGCGTGGTTCCAAATGCCAAATGATAAATGATAATTTATTAAATTACTTCTCTCGTTTACGTTCACAATCCACGCACACCGTCGTTTCCGGCATGACCATCAGTCTGTCAGTATCGATCATTTTCCCGCATCTTTCACACACTCCGTATTTACCGAATTTTATTCGGGACAACGCTTTTCTGATCTGGATAATACTCCTGTCCAAAGTCTGCCTGAATGCCGATGCTTCCAAATGCCCCACTTCCTCTGCGGCGTCCGTATCGGCAGCCGCGTTGTCATCCAATCTGGCTTTATTATTATACGGATCGCCCTCCAGGAGATCCTTCTTTCTTCTTTCCAGACCCGAAAGCCGGCTGGATAAATATTCTCTCACCGGCTCAAGTACTTCAGCCGGGTATTGTAAAACATTCTTTTTTTTCAGATTGTCCTTTTTTGTTTTCGCCATAAAGGTATATCTTCACTTATCTTCCTGCCGGCTCTCAGGTAAAGAGTCACTGCAGAGGCAGAATAAAACCATACTGCGATCCATTGTCTGACTGTCAACCCGGCCCAGTATATCTCACCGGGTTTCCATATTGCAACAGCTATTTGAGCGGTCGTCCACCACATCAGACAAAACAATCCTACAAAACCCAATTTTCCGCTTTTATACCAGGAAAATTTCCGGTAATTGTCCCTCACCCAGAAGGTAAAAAGCCATCCGATTCCCAGTACAAAAGCCCAGATCAGGTTATTGGCACTGATGAGCACAGAAAGCAGCGCGCCTCCTGCCAAAAACATCGGCCCCAGTTCATCCGCCCATTCCCAAAAGTCCCAATCCTTGGACCTGGTCCACCGCCATAGCTGAAATATACCTGCCGCGATACCCGCCCCGGATACCCATTCCCATTTTCCGAAAACTGCTCTGCCAAATCCAAAACCGACTGCCAGGATAATCAGGCTTATTCTCAACATAAATCCCAATATATCTTCTTCGTTATATTCCAGTTTCAACCGCCGCCAGATACGGAAAACAACCATCACCCAGAGTACAAACACCACAACCAGCCAAATCGCCCGGATCCACTGATTTTCAAAAGCTTCCCACATGATTTAATATTGTCATAATATCATGCTGGAACTGCCTCATGTGATAGTCGCTGCCGCTATGTTTAAGACACTGCCCGCTCCCCTGGCGCTTCCTGCCTCACTGGCTTCACATTTTGTCCTGGATATGCTTCCCCATTGGAATCCGCATGTCAACCGTGAGATCACCCGCCACGGGCATATCCTCCCCCTGTCCCAAAAAATTATCTACCTGGACCTTGTTCTGGCAGTATTCTTTAGCCTGGTTTATTCGATTTTTTTTACCTCCGGCCTGGCGGGAATGTATACTTCACTCTCGTGCAGCTTGATGTCAGTGCTGCCGGATGTGCTGCAATTTCCTTACTATTTTGCTGGAGTCAAACATCCGCTTATCACCGGTCTTATCGCCTTCCAGAAAAAACATCAATTTGATGTTGCCCCTCTTCCCGGCCTGCTTTTTCAGGCATTTATAATATTACTTTCTCTACTGATTTTATATAATTGAATATTGAATATTGATCATTAGTTTTTGACCCTCTCCGCATAGCTCCCGTCCCTGGTATCTATCAGCACTTTCTCCCCCTCATTTATAAATAGCGGGACCCGGGTGGTCATCTCGTTATCCAGCTTGGCGGACTTGTAAAGGTTGGACACGCTGTTGCCTTTTACCCCCGGGTCGGTCTGCACCACGGTAAACTCCATTTTCGGCGGTAATTCTATCCATAGCGGCCTTTCCCCCCAGACCAATACGTTTACCTGTATCCCCTCCGTCAGATACTGTCCGTTTTCGGCTGCTACCGCTGAACTGATCTCCAATTGCTCAAATGTTTTCGGATCCATAAACACAAATTTGTCCCCGTCCCGGTACAAATACTGCATCGGTTTTCTTAAGACCTCAATATCGTGGCTGAGCCCCTGCCCATCTTGATATGCTCGTATTTCAGCCCGGTATAAGGCTGGCCGTCCAATAGAAAAAACGTCCCGTTTCTGATATCCTGCACTGCTATTGCTGCCATATGTACCCGATTTTACTCCCGTAGTACCTTTGCATTCAAGACTTTTGAAAGCTAAAATATCTCTACTGCCGAAGTGGTGGAATGGTAGACACGCAGGTCTCAAAAACCTGTGGGACCAAAATCCCGTGACGGTTCGAGTCCGTCCTTCGGCACAAAGGTTATACTAGCCTCAAGATATGAACAAAAAGGTGTTGATTACCATTGTTATAGGAAGTCTGTCTTTAGTTTTATTACTTTTATCAAAATGGTATTTGGTGTTTGGTTGGTTATCTAACTCACTGTCTCTATTAGGTGTTTTTTTAGGTATTTGGTTTACGTTTTCTTTTTTGTTCAAGTCCTTAAGTTTGAGTAAAAAGGATAAAATATATTTGCTATTTGGCACATTCCTTGCCTTAGTATCATTCGCACTGGGTAGGTATAGGATGATGCTTTTCTTTTGGTTACCTGGGGTAATAATAGCTGTAGTTTCAATTAAGGTTTTAGGCATGGTACTAAACAAAACTTCAAACATTGTCTCCAACCCCCTAAATGACAAAATAAAAGAAATGGAAGAAGAACCGAAAAGACGTGAGGATAATCAAAAGACCTAACTGTTTTATGCCAGGTAAATTACACTTCTTGGAAGAATTGGGTATACACAGACTGTACTGAGAAAAGGTGAAGTGAGAAGCGGCGGCGTTAAGTAGCAAATGCCAAGTGAGCATGAAGCTGATTAAGTTGGTCCCTTAGTGTTTTGGCTTCGTTTACGGTATCATCAAACCAAGAAAGCAGGTTCGAGTATATTCCCGCTCTCTGCACAAAATTCTACTCCTCCCTCACAAACCTGTCTTCTTTCTGCCTCAAAGAGGACAGAAAATAAATATTCAAAAACATGGCTGCAATCGCGGCTACACCGGCTCCCGCCCCGGCTTCCGGCAGTCTGGAACTCAAATCCGCCATATACACAGCGGTGCTGTTCCCCAATATCAA
>LCNU01000036.1 GCA_001001375.1 Candidatus Amesbacteria bacterium GW2011_GWC1_47_15
AAGCTCTTGGATTCCTAGACTTTCCTCATTAACTATCAATATTTTTGATCCGGTAAGTCTCCGGATAAGTTTATCAAATGAGTTGCGGAAATCTTCGAAATTCTTATAAAACTCGGGGTGATCCATTTCGATATTATTAATAATCAAAATCGAAGGTGAATAATTTAAGAAATTATAATTAAATTCATCCGCTTCGCAGACAAAATATCGCGATTTACCGATCCGTATTGTCTTCTTCCACTCGGGGACAATGGCTCCCACTTCCACAATTGGGTCCACACCCCCTGCTTCGAGAACTAAACCGGTTAGAGCGGTCGTGGTTGATTTTCCATGGGTTCCGGCAATGGCGATTACATACTTGTCTTTTTGCAGGTATCGACCCATTAATTCCTGCCACGTCATTAAAATATCGCGTTTCCTGGCCTCGACCACTTCCGGGTTCTCATTACTTACATCAAAAATGGCCGGAGAAACTGCCAAGATATCGACACCTTCCAGATGGGTTTTGTTATGTCCGAGAATGGGATTGATTTTCTCGTTAACTAAAAAATCAGTATAGTAAGTATGGGGGGACAAATCACACCCTGTCACTTTATAGCCTTCATGTTGGGCTAAAATTGCCACTCCCGCCAGCGCGCTACCCCCTATCCCCATAAAATGGATGTGTTTTCTCTTTTGAGCCACGTTTACCTTCCTTTAGTCAGTGATAATAATACACTATTTCCGGTTTCGAAAAGGCTCTCCGCATTCTCCAGCAAAAATATATCGCCGCATTTAATTTCATGGGTTTTGGAAAAACCCCAAAAGTTATTTAGATCGGAGTGTAGCAAAAACATCCACAGAGTATGAATATTACCTCCGTGAGTCACCACCAAGGACTTTCCCTGTTTGTCTGCTTCTATAATTTCCCTCAACGCGTTTAAAGTTCTCTCTTGTAGCTGTTCCAGAGTTTCTCCGTCGGGAGGGGGAGTGGTTTTCGGATACTTTCCCCGCGAAGCAAACTCTTCTTTCCAGATCCTTTTTACCTCCCCGGCTGTATAGCCGGTCCATTGCCCATGATTAACTTCACTTAGTTCATTGATTACTTCCAGAGGGCATCGACAGGCATCCTGGATAATTTTCGCCGTCTCTATTGCTCTGGCATATGGGCTGGAATGAATTCTCACTATGCCGGTCTTTGCAAATACTTCAGCCAGTTTATGGGCCTCGGTCTTCCCGTTTCTGTTTAGTGAAGTTTCACTGCCCGAGTATCTCTTTTTTTCGCTGTCTTTGGTGGAGCCATGTCTTACCAGGAATAATGATAGTCTGTTATCAAATCTTTCCATAAGCCATCAAGGCGGCAATAATTCTTGAAAATCCTATTCCGAAGCTGGTCTGGAAGATAAAGCTGTTCCTGTCATCATCCCGCTTGACTCCGAAAGCTCTGGAAAACTTTTGCCCTAAAAAGTGGGTTGAAGCGATTTGATTTTTCGATCCGTCAGGCATTGACAGATCAAACCCGTATGTAATTTCCGCGCCGGGACACCGGTCATCATCGGCACGTTTGACAAAATTAGCTTGCAGATCAAATTTTTCCAGAAGTTTATTAATAATTCTTCTGTCTCTTTCGGTCTGATTCAGGCATTCTTTTTCGGACCGGAACGCGGTGTGGGCTTCGATCCACAAAAATTCTTTTTCTCTTAATAACGGGGAAATTTTTTTGTGTTCGCCCCGAAAAACGGTTCGTTGCTGGTAAAATTTGAAGGGCAGGCTCTGGCCGTCCGCCAGCCAATTTTTAAAAGCCAGGCAGAAGATTGTTTCTGAAGAAATAGCCAGAGCCAATCTTTCTTTAAGTTTTTTTCCCCTTCCGATTTCAGTAACCCAGTAAACAGCCGGCCTGAACCCCCGAATATGACGTACTTCTTTGCTGATTACCCCTTCCGGTATCAGAGTGGGAAACAGTACCGGTTGGTATCCGTCTTCCTCCAGCAACTCTGCGGCGATTTTTTCCACCCTTCTATAGACTTTAATGAATTCCGGTCGTCTGATAAAAAACCCCTCTATGGGATAGCGGCTGTCGATTAAACTGTCCATAATTTTTTTGATATCAGTTTCAGTAAAATCGTTAATTCGAAAACCGGTAGATAAAAAATGGTTATTACTCCGACGAATCCGTCTTTATAACCTTTGCCTTTCACCAATCTGTATTTTACATCGTTTAGGCTTTTCAACAGCGGGCTGTGATCAACTTCGGTTCTTGTTTTTGCCAGGATGCTGGTTGCCCGCCAGTATTTTTTCCCCCATTCCCCCGTGTCCTGGTGAGAGTAATGTTTCAGCGGTATTTCCAGTCTGCCGATTTCCTCGTTTTGGGGATGGAAGTTGACCTGGTCCCTTTTCATCAGCCGCAATTGATAATCCGGATACCAGTTGCCGTGTCTTAATATTTTTCCCAAAACGATATTTTCTCTGGGAATAACATAAAAAAATCTTTTGTTTTGTTTAATTATCCTGTCTAACTCATCCAAACCGTTTTTTGTCAGGCATTCATCGGCATCCAGAAATAAAATCCACTTTTTTGTCGCCTGGCTGGCCCCGAACATTCTTTGGTCTGTTAAATTGTCAAATTTTCTGTGTACCAGTTTTTCCTGGGGCCGGCTGATCAGCCTGTCGACTCTGTCAGCGCTGAAATCATCTACGATAATTACCTCACCTAAACCCACCACAGAGTCCAAACATCTTTTTAGGCTTTCCTTTTCATCCTTGGTCAGAATGATGCAGGAAATATTATCTTTCATAAGAATTTCCAATGCGGGTCGGAGCAGATTTGTTTTTCCGTTCCCCCGGCCTGATACTTTAATAATTCCTCGTTCATGTGATCATGCCGACAATAAGGACACGCCACAGCGTTGATATTTTTAACCGCATCTGCCCTCTTTTCCCCCGTCCATACTTCTTTGAGTGAAGAGCCGTTCAAATTTCCGAGTGCATATTTCCTGTCGCCTGTTAAATAGAGGGCCACGCAGGGAAAAACATCACCGCCGGCTGTTACTAGTCCGATTAGGCCGTCGTAAACCACTGGACAGCGTTGATAATCTCTCGCCTGCCAGGTGGTTTCGTGCCTCTCTCTTAAAAACGTTTTGTAATTGACTGCAATCCCGTTTTCCCTGGCCGTCCCCTCGATTTCTTCTGTCCAATTATCGAAAGTTTCCTGGGCGGTTGCTGTCTGGAAATTGTCGGTTTTGACTAACGGGCGAAACATTACATAATCGACTCCCAAATTATGAGCCACTCCGATAAAATTTTTCAGATAGGTAAGCTGGTCATATCCGTCCTGGACAATCATGCTTATACCTAAAGTCGGGGCACCATCTATCCTTTGGTCGGCGATTTTTTTGATATTTCGGCACACCCTGTCATAGGTTCCCATCGGCGACAAGTTTAATCTCCGATAACTTGTCTCGTCGGCGGCATTCAGTGAGAAGCGAATCCAGCGGCATTTTTGGTAAGCCTCTTCCAGCCTGGTATTCAGGGCCACACCGTTGGTGAGTATTCCGGTTTCGATCCCGCCGGCATTTAATTTTAAAATGGCTTCAGGTAAATAAGGATGGCAACTAGGCTCGCCTCCTCCGGAGAACACCACCGAACGGGTCTTCTGTTCTGTCACCAACTCCTGCACCAGGCCGGAAAAAACCTGGACTGGTAAACCTCCGTTTAACCTTAAATCCCTGTAAGCGCAGAACCTGCAAGAAAGGTTACACCTATCAGTTGGTTGAATTTCTAATGAAACTGGGAAACTTGAACTAACCTCAGTTCTCTCCCACGATCTCTCAACCCTCTCCAGGTGTTTGAAAATACGATTGCGGTGACTGGTACGATGTGCAAAATCGTTCACTTTTTCTTCCGTCTCTATAGCCATGTCTTTATGCCTCCAATTATACCATTCGATATCCTATAATTTTTCTCATAACAAATAACAAAACACATGGCGAAATATTTTGCTACGGGAACTGGATAAGAAATAAATACCATATGGTTACCGATGATTATTAGGAGCTAGATCAGTGAGGTTGGAGTACACAAGTACACTTTCTAATAGCTAAGTATTGACTATACTTGGTGCTAATTTGGATAGTGGCATTTTTTCCATTTTTTTCCGCTACCGCAAGGGCAGGGGTCATTTCGTCCCAGGGATTTGGTTTTATTGATAGCTCCGGCTTTTTGCAGACCGGAAAAGGCGGACATGAAATCCGAAGGGGGGGCGGGTGCAGATTGCGGGGGGAGCCGGGAGGCGGCCATATCAATGGCCGAAGTATCTGCCTTAATCTCTATCGGACGCATTTCCTCCATAGGCGTAGCCGGGCCGCGGCCGACCTGGATCCTGAACAAACGCTTTGAAAATTCCGACTCGATCTGCACCACCAGACGCTCAAACATGGAGAAAGCCTCACCCTTATATTCCACCAACGGGTCCCGTTGACCGTAACCGCGAAGGCCGATACCGGAACGCAAATCGTCGATGGCATCCAAATGATCTATCCATAAATTATCGATGGCTGAAAGATATGAGAATTTTACGATCTGCTTCCATGTATCCATATCCACCTGTTTCCTCCGCTGGGTAATTGCATCGGTGATAATTTTACTGATCAAAGTGCCTATTTCACTTGCTGTACCCAGGCGTTTGAACTCGTTTTCCAAATCAGTCTTTGACTTGTCGTCGAACGGGACGACCTCCACCAGTGCCGTGACTATGGGCAGGACTTCGGACTCCACAATTCCCCGGGGCGCGTAGATGTTGACCACATTTTTGAGCTGAGTGGTGAGTTTGGTTATCAACTCGGAGTCGGTTATTTCATTATTGAGGACGCGGCGGCGGAGACCATAAACAATTTCGCGCTGTTTGTTCATGACATCGTCGTATTCGACCACGTGTTTCCGGGCATCGAAATTGAAGCCTTCCACTTTTACCTGGGCCTGCTCGATGGCCCGGCTGACCATACCGTGCTCGATAGGTTCGGACTCGGGAATTTTGAGGAAGGTCATGATCTTGGCCACCTGCTCGCCGCCGAAGATCCGCATGATCTCGTCGTCCAGGGCCAGATAAAAACGGGTGGCCCCCGGATCACCCTGGCGGCCGGAGCGGCCGCGGAGCTGGTTATCTATCCGCCTGGATTCGTGGCGCTCGGTACCGATGACGTATAAGCCTCCCAGTGATACCACCTCATCATGCTGGGCCTGCCATCTGTCTATTTCCTTTTCGTATTGTTTGTCAGTCAGCTTGTCCTTGCCCAGCACAAATTTGGGATTGGGCGGCGGCGTACCGCCAAGAATGATATCCACACCGCGGCCGGCAATGTTTGTAGCTATCGTGACCGCACCTTTGCGCCCGGCTTCGGAAATGATTGAGGCCTCTTTTTCATGGTTTTTGGCATTTAGCAGCTGATGGGGAACGCCTTTTCTTTTTAGAAGTTCCGCCACAATTTCGTTTTTTTCTATTGAGGTCGTCCCTACCAACACCGGCTGGCCAACCTGATGGAGGCGGGCAATTTCTTCTGCCAGAGCAGTGTATTTAGCCCGGGTGGTCTTGTATACGATATCCGCATGATCCAAACGGACCATCGGTTTGTTTGTGGGGACAATAACGACATCCAACTTGTAAATCTTTTGCAGTTCTTCAGCTTCGGTAGCGGCAGTACCTGTCATACCCGCCAGCTTTTCGTACATCCTGAAGTAGTTTTGGAATGATATGGTGGCCAGAGTCTTGGATTCCTGCTGGATGGCAACATCTTCCTTGGCTTCCACAGCCTGATGAATGCCTTCGGACCAGCGGCGGCCGGGCATGAGGCGGCCCGTAAACTCGTCTACAATCACCACCTGGTTATCCCGGACAATGTAATCCTTATCCTTGATAAACAATGTGCGCGATTTGAGGGCGTTTTCCAGATGGTGGATGGTATCGAAATCTTTTTCGTAAAGATTTTCCACACCCAGCATCTTTTCCACTTTCTTGATCCCGTGATCCGTCAGATTGGCAGTGCGGTGCTTTTCATCAATAATGTAGTCCGTGTCCGCAGAGAGGCGGTCCACAAGTTTGGCAAATTCGTAATACTTCTGGGTGGGCTCCGTGTCCGGGGCGGAGATGATCAGCGGAGTGCGGGCTTCGTCTATAAGAATCGAATCGACCTCGTCCACAATAGCAAAATGATGCCCGCGCTGGGACATCTCCTCCAGCTGAGAGACCATATTGTCCCTTAAATAATCGAAGCCGAATTCGTTGTTTGTCCCGTAGGTAATATCCGCGGCATAAGCTTCCCGCCGGGATACAATCCGCAAGTGAGCCAGGCGATCATCGCCGGGACCGGGATCGAAATACTCCGGGTCATACAGAAGTGATTTTTCGTGCATTATGACCCCGACCGACATACCCAGCATATGAAAAGTGGGACCGTTCCAACCAGCGTCGCGACGGGCCAGGTAATCGTTGACCGTCACCAGGTGCGTGCCTTTGCCGGAAAGAGCGTTGAGATACAACGCAGGAACAGCGGATAAAGTCTTGCCTTCGCCCGTCTTTTGCTCCGCCACTTTGCCTTCATGGAACGCTACTGCCGCCATGAGCTGGACATCATATGGACGCAGGCCTATGGAACGCATTGAGGCTTCCCGGACAAGTGCGAAGGCGTCCGGAAGGAGGCTGTCCAAGGCTGTCCCGTCCGCCAGAAGTTTTTTGAAGGCGGCGGTGGCGGTAGAAAAATCCTCTGATTTTTTCAGTTTGGAATATTTGTCCGAAAGGGAATTGATCTGGTCCACCCGGCTTTTCAGGCGGGTGATTTCTTTTTGATTAAGGTCGAGAAATTTGTTTATAAACTTGAACATACTTTTTGTACCTCTGGAGAGGTTTAACCGTATAATTATACCCTGTTATGAGTGCAGATAATCAGCAGGTTGGTGAGGCGGCGCTGTAATGAGACTATCGGGAAAATAATTTCCAGTTTTTTTACGAGTTCTCCGGCCGCGGCTTTTTTGGCCGGATCATAAAAAAGATGGTTAATAATGACTGATTTGCCGGTTTTTTTTAACTGCCTTAAAAACTTTTCGCCATAAACAAAACCCGGGACGCGGTCGCCTAAATACAGATCCACTAAAATAACGTCGAATAGAGATTTGTGATTTAAAATGTAAGAATTTGCATCAGCCTGAACTATTTTCAGTCCCGGTATCCTGTCCAGGCTGAGGTATTTTTTACCCAGACGGATCATGAG
>LCNU01000037.1 GCA_001001375.1 Candidatus Amesbacteria bacterium GW2011_GWC1_47_15
CGTCCGGACCCGGTCAGCCTGCTTATTTTCATTCTCCTGCTTATTAACTCTCTCATTCTGGCCGCCGCTTTCCATATCTTTGTCCTTGGATTCGGCATTCTCACTCTGTCCGTGGACCACCTGGTGATGATTTACCGGGACTTCACGGCACTGATGCGTATCCCTGTGGACTTCTTCCCCGGCACCCTTCGCGCCCTGCTCACCTTTGTTATCCCCGTCGGCATCATGTTCACCTTCCCCGCCAAAGCCCTGCTGGCCCTTCTGGATTGGCCGTTGATCTTTATCGCTTTATCTCTCGGCCTGCTCGCCCTCTTCCTCTCCCTCCGCTTCTGGAATTTCGCCCTCAAGCACTACCAATCCGCCTCCTCCTAAATATCCAGTTCTCTTCTGATCGCCGCGAATTCATTTTTCCGGAAACCAAAATCCCTCTGAAAAAGGATACTGCTTTAAGGAGCATCCTTTTTTTCACAACGCTTCTGGAATTGCGCTCTAAAGCATTACCAATCTGCTTCCTCCTGATAAAAATATTGTTATAATTATCCAACAATGTCTGATATTGAAGCCCAAAAAAAGATTGACCTGCAGTTTTCATTGGAAAAAGGCTGGGAGCTTTTCGCAGTCGCATTTACGAGACTTAACGCAATAGATAGATTCAGGCTTAAGAAGAAGCTTCTTCCGAATAAAGCCGTTTACAAATTGTTATTTTTGTCGACTGACCAAGTGATTCAAGAAGCTGTAGAAGTAAACAAAAATCCCATAAATCGATTTCCCCGCTATGTGTTTGACAACACTCAGTCTCGTTTAGATATCATGCGTCATAACTTTGAAGATATTCTAAAAAAATTAGATATCACTCTGGCTTCAGAAACTGATCACACGCTGTTAGCGTTATTTGGTTATCTGCCATATAGTTATGAAAGGGAATATTTCCGAACAATTGATCCGGAAATAGTTCGCAAGGGCAGGGAAGAAATTGAGTCGCTCCTCAATAAGTTGAAAAAGTGAACAGGCTTCTCATCATTTGCGGTCCTACCGCCACCGGCAAGACCTCCTTTGGGTTGGAAGTAGCCGGAAAGTTTAATGGTGAAATCATCTCTGCTGATTCCCGTCAGGTATATTCGGGAATGGATATCGTAACTGGAAAAGATATCCCTCCCGGCTCAAAACCGGTAGTTACGGAATTACGCTGGAGGGACCGGTTATTGAAGTATTACGAAATTTCCGGCATTAAAGTCTGGCTTTACGATATTGTCAAACCGGATGAGCCATTCAATCTGGCATTTTGGAAGGAATGTGCCGATCTGGTGCTTGCCGATATTTACTCTCGGGGTAAACTGCCTGTCATTGTCGGCGGGACCGGGTTATATATCAAAAGCCTTACATCGGATCTGGAAAAGATCAGCGTCCCTCCAAACCAACTGTTAAGAAATAAATTGGAAAACAAATCTCCTTTATACCTCTTTAATTATTTGAATAAAATAAATGCTTCAATATCCGCTAGTATGAATATTTCAGATCGCCAAAACCCCCGTCGACTTATGCGGGCTATCGAAGTTGCACTTAATCCACGACCTACCCCTGATTCATTACACACTTCCCACCACCCAAAATTCTTAATCGCTCTCACTGCCCCCCGCGAAGATTTGTATCGCCGCGTCGACACCCGGGTAGAAGAGAGAATGGAAATGGGAGCAGCGGAAGAGACGGAAATACTTGTCAAAAAATACGGGTGGGACCTGCCAAGCATGTCTGCCGCGGGTTATACGGTGTTAAAAAACGGGGAAGATTCTGCATCCAGATGGAAATTTCTGGAGCACTCATATGTCCGCCGCCAGCTAACTTGGTTCAAAAAACAGCCGGGAGTTACCTGGTTTGATATCAGTCTTCCGGTCTGGCGTAAGAATGCCCTATCGATTATTCAAAACTGGTATAATAAAAAGCGTGCCTAAAAAGATAGAAATTTCCCACCGAACGATTATCTTCACGGCTGCCTTCCTCCTCATCCTATGGTTTATCTATGCTGTTCGGGACATTATCCTGATGTTTTTCGTCTCTGTAATTATCATGTCTGCCCTGCACCCGGCGGTTGACCGGCTGGAAAAGCTTCGTATTCCCAGGGGACTTGCCATTGCCATGATTTACATCATTTTGTGGACCATTATCGGAGGGATTATAGCCAGCATTATTCCTGCCCTGGTTGAGCAGACCAGTCGTCTGATCCGGCTCTTACCTAATGCTATTTACCACATAGAGTTTTTCAATTCTCGCCAGCAGTTGATTACCGAACAGTTGCTTACCCGTATCGGCTCCCTGCCGGAAAATCTGCTGAAGGTCACGTTGGGTTTGTTCAGCAATATCATCAACGTCCTCACAACGATCGTTATATCCTTTTATCTGCTTCTGGAGCGTAAGCACCTTAATAAGTATCTGGGTATCTTGCTGGCGGATGAATCACCCGGTCGAGCATCAAAAACCATCAGCGAAATTGAGCGCCGTCTGGGGAGCTGGGTGCGGGGAGAATTGGTTTTAATGGCGGCCGTCGGCCTGCTTACTTATTTTGGTCTTGTAATCCTGGGGATAGATATCGCCCTGCCTCTTGCTATTCTTGCTGGCATCCTGGAAATTATTCCCAATATTGGGCCAATAATATCAGCCATTCCCGCCGTCCTGATCGCCTTTTTAATTCATCCCCTGATGGGGGTTTCCACTGCGGCGCTTTATTTTCTTGTCCAGTTCCTGGAAAATCACATCCTGGTCCCAAAAATTATGCAGCGGGCGGCCGGAGTAAATCCTTTAATCAGCATTCTGTCGCTGATGATAGGATTCCGGTTATATGGTCCTGCGGGCGCCATCCTCTCTATCCCTCTCGTGATTGTCATCCAGACTATCGGGTTGGAATTCTTTTCTTTGCGTCACCTCGAAGAGCTTTCTGCATAAAAATTACCTGGAGACGAGTAAGCCAGATTCTGTTTTATCGGCCATCTGTCTAATGCCCTCAAGCTTTAGGGTTATGGGGAAGGCGACCCACCCAGATCGGAGGTTGCAGCAGGGAGGATTGCCCGTTTCACCCGAGCATTATCTCGGTTCGTCACTGTTGCTCTAGACTGGCGGTTTCCCGCTCCGGCTTGCACCGGACACCTTGCCTTCTGCTGTCTGGACTTTCCTCCCCGCCTTTCGGCGGGGTAGCCGTCTGTCTCCAGGCGCTTAAATTATACCGTATAATACAAATTAGCATGATTCCTCCCCAGCTTCTGAATGACCCCAAAGCCTTCCAGGGTCTGGTTTCCCTGTTATTTGGTATTTTGGTCCTTATGTTCCCCAAAATCCTCAATTACCTGGTTGCCGTTTACTTCATCATCAACGGCCTGACAATAATTATCCCCTTTCTCCGTTAATGCCGCTTTTCGACCTAAGTCGGATTGACCATCGCTCTAGGCCTATTTTGTTTTTAGACTTCGAAATGACGGGTCTAGATGTTTCCCGGCACGAAATTATCGAAATTGCCGCCTTGGTGGTCCGGCAACCGGAGTTCAAAGCTGTCAAATCCTACTACACCAAGGTCCATCCCGTGCATATCAAGACGGCAGAACCCGATTCACTCGAAATTTTGGGGTATCGACCGCAGGATTGGACAGATGCCATACCCCTGCACCGGGCACTGGTGGAATTATCAGCTTTGGCACCCAATTGTATGCTGGCGGGTTGGGGGGTTCAAAACGAATGGGATTTTTTGACTGCTGCTTTACAACGGGAAAATTTGCCGTTTTTTTACGACCACCACCTGATAGAAGTTTGGACCCTGGCTTATACCCGGCTTTATGGTGAGGACGATATAGATTTTTTCAATCTGCCTAAAGTGGCAAAAAAACTCGGCATCCACTTGGAAAAACACAAACCGGATTCCGATATTCGTGCCACCTTCCAGATCTTCAAAAAGCTTACCGGCCTATAACCACCAAAAACCCCGCCACTGATTTTTTACATCTGGGAGCGGGGTTTAAGCTTCCTTTAGGCAGCACCGATCTTATACATACCGGTTCCGCAGACAGGACATTTTCCTTTCATTGCACTCTTACCGTTTTTCATCGTTACTCTCTCGGCATTAGGGTCTTCTCTTTTAGCTCTACATTTTACGCAGTACATGCTCGCCACGATTTCTTCACCTCCTTCAACCTAATTTATTAATCTGACTCATAAACGTTGAGTTCACATACTCCCATCCGCCATTTCGCAGATAATAGGCGAGGGTAAATTGTAAAATCAAAGTCAGGATAGTCACGCCTACTGTCTTTGTCAAGTCTCGCACCACTAAGTTTAAAGGCAACTTCATCTCCGGATAATAAAATACCTGGCTATTGTCGGGTTTTCCCTCCTTCTTATCGATTATTGGATTTTGTGTTGTAGTTTGTGTTTGCCTCGGTTTTTTTATTTCCACCTGCCGTTTCAGGCGGGCGATCATTTTCTCCTTTTTTGTGCGGCGTTTAGCCATGAAGTCATAATACCGCAATTAGTCAACCTCTGGCAATCACACATGTTGTGGTATGATTATTAAGTCGTCTTTGATTCATCTGCCCATGGGCCCCCGCAAAACCAGTTATCTCCTGCTTCTTCTGGCCGGTATCGGCCTTTTCCTCGTCAGTACCGGTGTCTCCTATGCTTTTTTCAACTTTCTCAAGCCGTCCGGTCTGTCAGACAGAAAGTCTCCCGGTAGTGTGACTCCCACACTTGCAGCCAAAAAGTCCAAGATAGACCCCTCCATTCCCCGGACAGAAACATGCCCCTTAAATGGTGAGATGTTTACCAAACAGGAACGTGATGTCTGGGAAAGTCATCGCCCCCTGGGTATCATGATCGAAAACTCAGTAGATGCCCGTCCTCAGTCCGGATTAAGTATTGCCGACATCGTTTACGAAGCCGTGGCAGAAGGTGGCATAACCCGTTTTATGGGAGTGTTTTATTGTGACGCTGCGCTTTCAGGAAATATAACTATAGCCCCCGTCCGCTCCGCCCGGATTTACTTTGTCAACCTGATATCCGAATACGACGGTCTTTATAATCATGTGGGAGGTGCCGGCACTTGCGACGATCCGAATGTAGACCCCCGTGCCAAAGCTATTTGTCTTATAAACACAGCTCGTATCAAGGATTTGGATCAATTCGGCCGCGCAGGTGATTTCAAGACTTGTCACCGGGTTGCCAATCGTACCGACAAGGAAGTGGCCTATGAGCACACCATGGCTTGTTTCCTGGACGAGCTATATAAAATTGCAGCCAAGTGGAAATGGACCAATGTAGATGAAAAGGGAGTATCTTGGGACAAAAATTTCGTTCCTTGGAAATTCCAGGATGCTAAGGAACAGCTCCAGGGGGAACCGGCAGCTACTGTTTCCTACGCTTTCTGGGGTAACAGTTTCGAGGGTGCATTCGATGTCAAATGGGAATACGACGCAGCCCAAAACGCCTACCGTCGCTCAAACGGCGGCGCTTTAGCCGTAGATCACAATACTGGCGACCCATTGATATTCAATACCGTTGTCGTTCAGTTTGCCAAAGAGACATCAACTGGCGATGTGGAAAAGCATATGTTGTACGACGTTATCAGTTCCGGTAAAGCCATTATCTTTATGGACGGCGTGGCCACACCTGCCACCTGGTCTAAAATTTCCCGTACCGCCCGCACTATTTATAAAGATTCCAAAGGTAAGGAAATCAAGTTTAATCCCGGTCCCATCTGGATCTCCATCTTGCCTATCGGTAATGAAGTGTCATATAACTAGCGCGGACATTTCATACCTCTAACTTATTCCGGTCTTACAAATTCCTTCTATCCTCTCTCGTGAATCTATGACAATCGAAAACTCCTCTCCCTACATGTGGCGTACCAGGATTCTCGATCAGGATATCGGCGATGTTGCCCGGGCAAATCCACCCCCGGTGGCAAAATCCTAAGCCCCGGCCCGTCCCCCCGGATTCCTCCCTGGCTACCTTCCTCAAAAACCGCTACGGGGGAGACATTGATATCATTCAAGTCCGCTGGCCGGATGAAAAAGGCATCGGGTTTGCCTGCGAAATATATTTAGCGGAAAGTGGCACAATGGTTGCCCGCATGGGCTATACAGGAAAATCGGGAAGCTGAAATCAGACATGCCGTTTCGTTCCGTAAGTATCTTGGCAAATTGCAGGGAGACTTTTGAGTAAATAAATATTGCATTTTGGCTAAAAATTGGTATCGTATAGGGGGAAATGCTCAAAGACCTTCTTATTAGTAAAACCAGGGTAAAGATTCTCGAAAACTTCCTGTCCGACCCTACTCAAATGTTCCATGTTCGGGACTTGGTGAGAAGAACCGGTGATGAGATCAATGCCGTCCGCCGTGAGCTTGCCCGGATGGAGCAGGTGGGCATGGTCAAAAAGGAACCTCGCGGCAACAGGTTGTATTACTGGTTCAGGAAAGACTACGTTTTTTATCAGGACCTACTGAGCATGGTGTCCAAGACTACCGGGTTAGGCGCTACCATCATCAAAAACCGGAATAAACTTGGAAAAGTGGTCCTGGTGATGTTATCGGGAAATTTTGTCCGTCATCAGCCTCGCCATCAGCCGGATGAAGTAGATTTGCTGATAGTGGGAGAACTCGTTATGCCTGAGTTGGCAGCCTTGATCCGGGCTGAAGAAGTCAAAAGAAGTCTGCCGATAAACTACACTCCCATGACCGAGGAAGAGTTAAAATTCAGAAAAAGCCGGCGCGACCCCTTTCTTCTGGGCATAATGACCAATAGCAGGGTTATGATTCTGGGGGATGAGTCGGACCTTGTACATCCGTCCTAAGTTTTATGGAGCAAAAACTCTTGAAAACCGGCAACTCTTTAGCCGTGACTGTTCCCGCGGATTTTGTTAAAATTTTAGGGTTGAAACCCGGGTCCACGGTACATGTCCGGGTGGACCGGGTAAAAAATTCGCTTATGATCACTTTCCCTGGTTCTGGTCAGCTCTCATTGCTTCCCTCAACCAAACCTAAAACCTGATTTTATGCGCACTACACTCCTGTTTATCTTGGTTATTCTGTTTATAGTTATTACCAATATGCCTTCGCAATTCACAATTGGCGGCCGTAAGTTTTATCGGCCAATGATCAATATTTCGTTGGGAAACGGCCGGA
>LCNU01000038.1 GCA_001001375.1 Candidatus Amesbacteria bacterium GW2011_GWC1_47_15
GGTTTGCCCCTGGTCGTGCATTGCAGAAAAGCTTTTGAAGAAGTGTATGAAATACTAAATGAGTATGACGAAGCTCCAAAAGCAGTACAAATGCATTGTTTTACCGGAAGTAGTGATTGGGCAGAAAAGTTTCTTAAGTTGGGGTGTTACCTGAGTTTCGGGGGGATAATCACTTTTAAGAACGCTGAGGATATAAGGAGATCCCTGAGAATGACGCCGGATGATAGACTGCTTTTGGAAACAGACTCGCCATACCTGGCTCCCGAACCTTTAAGGGGGAGCAGGAATGAGCCGAAGAATGTTAAAATAGTAATTGAGGCAGCGGCTGATTTAAGGGGACAGAGCATCGAAGAAATTGACCGAATTACCACTTTAAATACTCAAAGATTATTCCCGAAAATATGGAAATGAACAAAAGAACCAAGCGCCTGCTGGAGATAATGCCGGGATTTGTAAGTTGGAATATGATCCTGTTTCTGGTCTGGGGCGGGTATTTTTTTCCGGTATTTACAGCATATTTTATACTGGCCTTTGACGTGTACTGGGTATATAAGGGGTTTTCATTGACGCTGGCGGCGGTGGTGTCGCATTTCAAAATTAAGGCTACGGAACTAACAGACTGGATGTTGGAGGTAAAAGGATTCGGCGACTGGCAGAAAGTGAAACACATAGTGATGATCATGGTTGCGAACGAGCCTGCAAAAATTTATACAGCTACTTTGGAGGCCCTGACAAAACAGGACTTCCCCCTGAAAAACATTGTGGTAGTAATGGCTACTGAAGGACGATACCCCAAAGGCCAGGAAGAATCAGTGATTTTAAAAAGCAAGTACGGAAAAATGTTCGGGGAGTTTTTGGTCACAGTGCACCCGGGTAATATACCGGGAGAAATAAAGGGTAAATCGTCCAATGAGGCTTGGGCGTCAAAAGAAGCGAAAAAGATCCTTGTCGATGAAAAAGGATGGGATATCCAATACCTGACCATCACTTCAAATGACGCGGACGCGGTTTTACACCCGAAATATTTTTCGTGCCTGACTTTTAAGTTTCTGGATGATCCAAAAAGATACGAGACCTTCTGGCAGCCGGCAATTGTTTTTTATAACAACATATGGAAAATACCTGCCCCCAACCGAGTGATAAATACGTTTTCAAACGTATGGCAGACCGGTCTATTGGCCCGAAAAGACCGGCTGATTAATTTCTCCAACTACTCGGCCAGCCTGGCTATGATACATAAAATCGGCTACTGGGATACGGATGTCATACCGGAAGACTACAGAATATTTTTTAAGGCTTTTTTTCAACTCGGGGGAAGAGTGGAGGTGGAACCAATATTCCTGGCTTCTTCAGCAGATGCAGCGGAATCTTCCACCAGGTGGAAAACGTTTATCAACGAATATGAACAGAAAAAGAGATGGGCATGGGGAGTATCCGACCTGCCCCTGTTTATCAATATGTATTTCCGCCAGCCAGGGGTGTCATTTATGAATAAAACCTTAAGAATGCTGAGGCTGGCGGCAGATCATCTGCTTTGGCCTGTGAATTGGTTTATTATTACGGTCGGGGTGTCAGTAGTAACTCTGGTTAATCCGGTGTTTAAAAGAACCGCCCTGGGTTTCATGCTGCCCAGAATTTCGTCCGGAATTCTCACTATCACCCTGGTGTTTCTGGCGGTCCTTCTGGTAATTGAATTCAGACAACGTCCTCCGCGGCCCGCCGGAGTTTCTAAATGGAAAGTGTGGCTGTCACCATTGGAGTTTTTCTGGATGCCAGTAGCCGGATTTTTCTTTAATGCGCTGCCCGGTTTGGACGCGCATACGAGACTAATGCTGGGAAGGTATATTGAATACCGGATAACAGAGAAGGTGAAGTAATGCCCGTAAATATTGCATAATAGGGCTATGGGGAAGGCGATAAAGTGGCTGGTGAAACATGAGTGGCTGGCATTAATATGGGCGGGGGTCATATTCTTGAGAATTCCCAACCTGTTTGAACCTTACTGGTACGGGGATGAGGCAATTTATCTGGTTATCGGCCAAGCTATCAATAAAGGCGTCAGTCTCTACAGCCAAATACACGACAACAAACCCCCACTGCTATATCTGACAGCCGCAATATCCGGAGGGTATTTGTTTTGGTTTAAATTTTTGGCGATGGTGTGGAATCTGGCAACAATTTGGGTCTTCACAAAAACCGCAGAAAAATTTTTCCACCCGAATAAAAGGATGGTTATTACCGCAACGGCAGTTTTTGCCCTCCTGACTACATTGCCGCTTCTGGAGGGTAACATTGCCAATGCTGAATTGTTTTTCCTGCTACCTTCACTGGCAGCGGTATGGAAACTGTGGGGAAGCCGGAACGAGAAAGATGCCTTCAGCGGCGGATTGTTATTAGGGGTGGGGGCCCTGTTTAAAATGCCGGTACTTTTGGAGGCAGGGGTGTGGCCACTCCTGTGGCTGGCGTACCATGAAAGAAAAATGTGGAAGAAAACCGCAGCTTTGGCTGCCGGTGCGATGATTCCAATCTTGTTATCTCTGGTCTTCTATTATTTTCAGGGTTCCGGGAAGGAATATTTGACAGCAGCATGGCTGCAAAACCTGCCTTACCTGTCTTCCTGGAAAGCGGGCAGCGGGGGTACCGGGATTTATTCTATTAAGGCGAGGCTCCTGATTTTGGCGGGAGCTCTGGCAGCAATAACCGTTGGAGCGCGGCGGATAGAAAAAAAAGGAGCAATACTGGCTACATGGGCTGCTCTGACGCTGTTTGCAGCCTTGCTTTCCGGACGGCCTTATCCGCATTATCTATTGCAAATGGCCGGAGCGTTGGCGGTAGCGACGGCATGGGCCGTCTGGGGCAAGGAGAAGACCAGACTGCCGGCCTTGGGGGTGCTGGCAGCGGGACTCTTGTTTTTTGCGATATTCAGGTTTTACGTATATCCGGTGGGGAGCTATTATATTAATTTTGCCCAATGGATCGCCGGGAGAAAAAATACGGCTGATTATTACCACGCCTTTAACCCGGCAATAAACCGCAATTACGCCGTGGCAAAAGCAGTGGTAGAGAGAAGCAGAAATAAAGACAAAATATTTGTCTGGGGAGACGAACCAATGATATATGCGCTTGCACGACGCCTACCATCCGGACGATATACGGTGAAGTACCACATTAAAGATTTCGAAGCTGAAGAAGAAACAATAAAAACTTTATGGATCGATCAGCCAAAATATATTATCAGCCTGGGACACGAGGATGAACTCCCAGGACTGTCCACCCTCCTTAATACCCTATACCGATTGGAACAAACTATCCAAGAGGCCAGAATCTACCGTCTTAGTTATAATTAGCTCATGGAAAGGGAATTTTGGGAAAAAATGGCGGTAACGCTTGCCCTGTGGAATGTTGTTTTTATGGCAGCTTTGGGGGCAATTACCGTGGGAGTAGCGCTTTTATTCGGTAAACAACTGCCTCCCCAGATACCACTATTCTACAGCAGGCCCTGGGGAGAAGAACAACTGGCACCCCCGATAAGGCTTTTAATACCAGTTTTATTTGCTCTGGCTACGGGATTTGTAATGAGGATGATGGCCGCCGCGGTGAAACAAGAAACAGTGCTGGCAGCGATGATGCTGGCGACGAGTCTGGCCGTTCAGATAATAATAGCACTGGGCTTGTTAAGAATAATTATTCTCGTGACCTAGAATGCCTGAATTGACGTTTTCTTACAGCTTTTGGGCGCCTTTTTTAGTCGCTGCCGGAGTGGCAGCAGCAGTGGGAGCAGTCGTGATCAGACAGGGAGCCGGGTGGGGAATAATAGACGACCCTAAAAAACACAAGCACCCTAAAGTAGTTCACGACAAAGCCGTTCCCAGAGGGGGGGGAGTGGTAATATTCGCAGCTTTTTTAGCGGGGGCGGTGATATTTTTACCTAAAACTCAGCAAACAGCCGGGGTGGTTCTCGGGTCACTGATGCTGGCCATAACTGGATTTTTAGATGATAAATTTGAAGAAAAAATATCTCCTTATTGGAGACTGGGAATCAATGCTTTGGCCGCGGGGACAGTGATTGCTACCGGTGTGGGGATATCATTTATCACAAACCCAGCAGGAGGGGTATTTGATCTGGGTCAATTTCAATGGTGCATGCAAATACTAGGGAACACAAGGTGCTTGTGGGTGGTGGCAGATTTATTTGCCCTGGTATGGCTGTTGTGGATGCAAAATATAGTGGGTTGGAGCAGCGGAGTAGACGGGCAACTGCCGGGATTTGTAATAATCGCGGCGATAACCATGGCTTTACTAGGTATGAGATTCGGAACAGATACACTCCAATGGCCGGTTATCACGCTGGCCGCAATCACTGCGGGAGCCTATGCAGGTTTTTTGCCATGGAACTGGTTTCCGCAAAAAATGATGCCTGGGTATGGAGGCAAGAGCCTGGCCGGATTTTTACTGGGCATACTGGCGATATGGTCCGGGGCAAAAGTAGGAGCAATGATGATAGTTTTGGGATTACCTTTTATTGATGCCGTAATGGTGATAACCAAAAGAATCAGGGAAGGGCGGTCTCCTGTTTGGGGAGGGCATGAACATCTGCATCACTACCTACTGGATATGGGGTGGAGTAAAAGAAAAATAGCCATTTTATACTGGGCGACATCTCTGGCTTTGTCTATATTAGCATTGAGATTGAAAGCACCGTCCAAGTACTTTACAATGGCGACAGTTGCGCTCATAGCTGGAGGAGTTATATTGTGGCTTCAAAACTGGTCGATTTACTCAAAACAGCCCGCCCCCGGCAATGGGTCAAAAACCTGACTTTATTCGCCGCCCTGATATTTACCGGCAACCTTTTTACAAGCACGGTTTGGGTAAGGAATTTTTGGATTGTGACGGAAGCCGTTGTGGCCTTTACACTGGTTGCCGTTGCCATTTACTTTTTAAATGACCTGGTAGACATAAATGCCGATAAGGCCCACCCGTTTAAGCGCAAACGGCCAATCGCCGCCGGCAGAATATCCAAAGGCACTGCTATAGGAGTGTTCACGGGAGCATCGGCAATAGGTCTTTTGTGGTCACAATCGCTGTCACCGCTGTTTTTTGTGGTAGTACTGGGATACTGGGTTCTCCAGGTTTTGTATTCACTGATGCTGAAAAACCTGGAAGTAGTGGACGTGTTCGTAATAGCTCTGGGCTTCTTTTTGAGAGTGCTGGCGGGGGCAATAGTAATTAACGCCCACCTGTCCATCTGGTTCCTGCTTTGCGTAATATCAACCTCCCTGTTTTTGGCCGTAGGGAAGCGAAGAGCCGAGCTAGCAATACTGACGGAACAGTCTGCAACCGCGCACCGAAAAGTGATGGGGAAATATTCCCCTGATATTCTGGACGCGTATTTATCCATGTTTTCCACTGCGGCATTCCTATCGTGGGCGTTATATACGTTTAATTTCTATGAACAAATCCCGACCCCCACGTCCGTATCACCTACCAGCCTGGTTTTGATATCCCGGACACTGACCATCAACAAGTGGCTGATGGCCACGATACCGGTGGTGATCTTCGGAATAATGAGATATATCAGAATTATTTACGACGGAGCCAGGGCTGAATCACCGGAGCGGGTAATCCTTTCGGACATGCCTCTTTTGATGGCTGTGGGGGTGTGGGGACTGATGGTGGCGGGAGTATTATATTTAGGACCGAGGTGAAAGGACTATTCGATTTTTTGGGCGTATTGGGCGGAGATCCAGCCGGAGTCAGCAGAACCAAAGGTGCCTTTGATCTGATACCAACCCGGTTGGGATCCTAATAACGGATAGGTATCTCCCGGACTAACACGGCCGATTTCCGCATTGCCGGTAGATGGGCCGGAGCGGACCCGAAGGAAGCCGACCGGAGTGGAGGAGATCTTGACATATGGCTTGGCGATGGAGGGTGCCGGGGTGGGAGTGCCGGATTTGCCGGTAGGCGATGGAGAAATGCGCGGTGTCGGTTTAGGGGTACCGGAAGCAGTCAGAGAGGGGCGGGCAAGAGAGGAAGGGGTAGCTGAGGTGGTGGCTATGAGTGAGGGAGAAGGAGAAACCTGGGCGGCCAGATTTTGAGCCAGTTTTACATTAACTGTCAGGCGATATCCGGATTCAGCTCTGGCGGAAATAGTGCGCGGCAGATAACCAGGGGCAGAAACGACTATCTGGTGGTCACCCGGCCCGACTGAAGGGACCGAAAGCGGGGTAAACCCCTGAGGCTGGCCATCCAGAACAACCGAAGCTGATTCAGGCACCGAGCTGATGACATTTAATCCGGCACTTTTTTCCGACTGATTTTGAAGGCTGATAATATCGCCGGCGGACTGGCCGTCTGTGGGTCCAAAATCACGACGGATAACGGTGTATACCTTGTCGGTTAGCCGGACTTTTGTCTGATAAGTAGACATAGCGGAAGATGTAGATTCAGGTATAAGTTTGACGGTAACTTCGCCGGGGCGGAAAAATTTTTCCAGGGGAGACAGACCGATTTGTTCGTTGTCTACAAAAACAGTAGAGGCAGGAGCGGTCTCAACTTTGAGTCCGGCGGTAGGTTCTTTGGCGCGGGTGTAGCGGACGAAGGCGAGCGCAGAGATGACTCCCAGGCCGGCAAAGATCAAGGTAAGAGCGATTATCCGCTTGGGAGACATGGTCCGATTATAATATCCAATGCCCAATATTCAATGCTTAATGTAAGAATGGCCAAGGCTGAAAGGTGTTAAAATTGATTACTATTCCGACCTGGTAGCCAAGTAGTAAGGCAAGGGTCTGCAAAACCCTCATACGCGGGTGCAATTCCCGCCCAGGTCTCCGATTGCTTAACAGGGAATTATGACCTATAATCCTGACCAATGAACGGGCGAGGGGAAATTCCTTTTTATATTACAGAAGCGGAGAGGAAAAAGCTGGCAGCGGAGGCGTCAAGGCACGGAAAAAGGTACATATCCCTGGCAGGAGTATTCCTGGTGCCAGCGGTAATTGAAACAGGAATAGTGGTATGCCAAGGACCGGAAGCTACATGGGAAAATGTCCTGGGAGCATTCGGACTAACTTTAATCAGCGGTATTTTAGGCTTAAAATCACTAAGTTATATAAAAAAATCTGAAAATTTCAGTAAGACCCC
>LCNU01000039.1 GCA_001001375.1 Candidatus Amesbacteria bacterium GW2011_GWC1_47_15
AGCTGACGGAGTAGATGAGGGTGGGGCTTCTGATGCAGTGACCGTCGGAGTTTCAACCGGTCCCATGCAGGCGGCCAACATCAGGGCAACCGGCAACAGTAACATATATTCCTGATACTTACGGAGTTTTTCGAGCATACGGAGAGCAGGCAAAGATCAGAGCAAGAAGATGATTATACCAAGAACAATCATCCCGATAGCCGTCCAGAGATTAAGGGAGGCGGAGTTGGTTTTGCGCCAAGCTTCAAAACGAGTCAAAACCGCCGGCGTGCTGGCTAAGGCGAGGATTACCACCAAGGGAGAAACAAAAATCAGGTTGTAGTAAATAAGGTAAAAAGCGCCTTTGGCAAAAGTACCCTGGTCATGGAGCAAGGTTAGGATCAGAAGATACGGACCGCCAGTACAGGGAAATTCAAACAGGCCTACAAGAACACCCATAAAAAATACAGCCGGCAGAGTAGCCTGCTGCATCAGGCGGGCGATAGACGGCTTGGAGAAAGCAGGTATCCCAAGCTTGACGGGGAAATCCGGAATATAATGATCTAAAAGATTTATAAACCCGGTGACAAGCAATATGCCGGCTCCGAATTTGGAAATAGCCCGGGGAATTCCGAATAATGTTAAAGCCTGCAGAACACCCAGGCCGATAAGCACGTAAGTAAAAAATATGCCAAGAATATACGCCCCGGCAATAACCACGATCTGAGGGCGGGATTTATTGAGACTAAGCAAAAATCCTATAGTCAGGAAGAGAACTGATATGGCACAGGGGTTAATACTGTCCAGAATTGCGGCAGATGTCACCAAAGGCAAGGTCAGCTGCATAGTAAGTTATTATATATGAAAACCCCTTCGCTGCATTGACGCTGATTTTATTTTCGGGAAATCAAATATGACTGGGGATAATACAGGAAAATCGCGGGGGCTTCGTCCAGTAGAAATTTTTGAAAATCCTGATAAATAGCGAGACGCTCTCTGAGATCTATAATCTTGCGCCCGTCCTCAAGCAGTTTGTCTATGCGGGGATTTTTGAGATTTGTAAGATTGGTGTCGTCTTTTGTAGAATGCCAGAGGTTATATTGATCCGGATCCGATGGGACAGCCTGGGCTACCAGCAATGCCTGAAATTCATCGGGTATATCGGGAGTGACCTGAATGCTGACCTTTATACCCAATTGCTCCCAGTCTTTTTTCAGTTGTTCGGCTTCCGGCAAATAGGTGGGAACGGTGGAAAGGACAAGATTATCCGGCAGTTTTTCTACTTTGGATAACAGTTCCTGTGCCCGGGGAAGATCGTAGGTATATTTTTTCAAATCGGGATAATATGCCCAGGAAACGGGGGGAAGCGGTCCGTAAGCCCTGTTTTCCCAGCGGTCCTTGTCTGCAGCGTAGGCCAGGGACAAACGTAAATTTCTGCCGGAGGGACCGGAAAAAAAAGGATCCTGGGTATTGAAAAAAACGCCGACGTAACGATCCCAGGATATGTGCGGCAGAACTTCCAGGTCCGGCCAGCTGGATAAATCACCGGGTTCGATTAGATCCTCCAATTCGTCCACCAACCCCAGCTTGAGCGCTGTACGGGCCTGCTGATGGGATGAAAAAATGTTGTATGTCAGAGGCGGAAGAGGTGAATTCACAGACGCGGGAACCAGAGTAACAGAAGTAAGATAAGGCCCGTTTTTTTTGAAACCGTGTATTTTATATGAACCCAGACCGATATAACGGGAAGGTAAAATCCGGATCAGCGACTTGGATATTTTGAGTACGGGGCGTGAAACTACCGCTGGCAGGGGGGAAAAGGGATCCTTGAGACGGATGATCAGGCGGGATGAATCCGGATATTCTACAGATGCATCCTGAAAACTGTATTTGATATCCTGGCTTTTAAGAGGTGTTCCGTCCTGCCATTTCAAATTTGTATTGAGAGTAAAGATATAAGTCCGGCCGCTATCTGTAGCCTGCCAGAAAGAAGCTATGCCGGGAGAAGGCAGACCCGATGGGTCAAGAGACGTCAGCCCGATACTGACCTTCTGCTGAATAGATGGCGGCAGATCCGGCAGGGAGTACCTGCCGATAATGCCGATACGGCGGTGAGTATTAAAGCGGATCAGAGTAGGAAGAAGGCGGGGAACGGTGACATACAGCAAAACTGAAATCACCAGGCCGATGATGATACCCCAGTAATATTTGGAAAGAAGTGCCTGGCTGAAGCGGAAAAAATACCTCAGTTTTTTATACATGGGGCGGACTGGTTATATCAAAACCTGGGTTATGACCGAGACAATGACAAAAAGAGCAGAAAGAAAAATTGTCAGGCGAAACACCAGAGTCTCCACTCCCCTTTTGGAGTGGTACGGCTGGCTGCCGAATGCCCGGCCCAAACCGGTGCCCTTTGCCTGTAGGAGTATCAGAGCCACGAGAATAATGCTGGTCAGGATTTGGACAGCCAATAAAACAGACTTCATAGCTTGATTATACCGTATGACCAATATTTAGTCCTGCAGGAGCCAGTAAAGAAAGTGGAAAGTAAGGGTGAGGACGAGGGTGGAGACGATAAAGGCACCGAAAGCGGAGAACTTGATTGAAGGAATTATGATGTAAGAAAGATTCAGGCCGGGAAAGGTGAACGGCTGGATGGAAAGATTGGGAATGAGCCAGATGACAATATACATCGTGGCCAAATTTGCCAGCCAACGAAAAACACCCAAAGTAAGTAAATGAATCGGAAGAAGCAGAAGATTGATTACGGGACGGACAAGGAGATTGACAACGGCTATGACGATGGCAGCCAAAAGGAGAGTCTGATAGCCACCGATATAGACTATCACACCTGAAAGAATTTTGGCAGCGATATATACCGAGGCAAGGTTGATGGCTATTGAGCGGAGGAGCAGGCGCAACATAAAAATTCTAAGTCTAAGTTTAAGTCTAAGAAGAAGTATTAGTCAAAGATTTTGAGCGGTGTTTGTGGTGCAGCCTGCGGGAGAAGCGATGGGCTTCGTCGCGAAGACGCACGAGAAGCAGAAGGCCGGGATCTGATTTGTCCAGCTTCAGCTCGCGGAATCCGTCCGCCGTAGGAAAAACTAATATTTCATCACGTTTCGCAAGGGCTATTACAGGAATATTAAAGTCTGATATTTGAGATTTAAGAATTGATAACTGGGGTTTGCCACCATCCAGAACGATCAAATCCGGCAGAGGCCAATCCGACCGGCGAAGACGGCGGATCAGAACCTCCCGCATCATATCCACATCACTATCCGTCCGGGGGGACTTAATAGTGAAATGGCGGTAACGGCGGTGGTCCGGCTCTCCGTCTACGGCTACAGTCATAGCTGCGGTAGCTGAAACGCCGCTGAGGTGGGCTACGTCATACATCTCAATTGTCCGCAATTCGTTTACGGAAAGGGCGGATTTTAAAGCATCCAGAGCGGACTGGCGTTTGTCTGCCGTGAGGTTGGGATTTATCAGATAATCGTCCGGAGAAACAGGCATCTGACGCAGATATGATAGAGCCGCAAGCCGGTCCCGCAAACGGGCTGCCGATTCAAAATCATAAAACCGGGAAGCATCATTCATATGAGCCGATAATGATTTTTCGACAGATGAAAAATTCCCGTTTAGCAGGCGCCGCAGGTACCCGATATTGCGCCGGTATTGAGTGGCAGACATATTTTTATTACCAGGACAGGGGGTACATAAACCAAGATGAGAATAAAAACATGGCCGCCTGACAGGACGGGGGGCAATACAATACGGAGCGACAGACCTGAAACTGCGCAGGATACTTCTCGGGATCCGGGAATTTAAAAACGGCCCTACCAGGGCATTTAATGACTCGTGGTTGATCACCGGCCGGGGATACTGCTCGCGGGTAAGATGAATATAATAGGGCGACTTATCGTCCAAACCGGCAATATTATACGGAGGACGGAAGCGTTTGATCAGCCGCGATTCCAAAAGCAATGCCTCGATTTCGGAACCGACCTCAATAATTTCCACGGAACTGATCAAACCTAACAAACGGGAAGTCTTTGGGCCGAGGCGCTCAAGCGGTTGAAAATAAGAGCGGACGCGGTTTTTGAGATTTTTGGCTTTACCGACGTATAATACTTGACCGGGAGGATCTTTGAAGATATAAACTCCAGGCTTTAAAGGCAAAGAACGCCAGAGCGATGAGCGTGAAAGCTGAGGCACAAACAGTGATAATAAACCACACTAAATATAAACGGACGGGTACATTATAGATGAGAGTACGGCTGCCGACTACTGCAGAGATATCGGGAGGAGAGAAAGGCGGAAACGCAGAAGATACAATCGAAACAGGCAGCAGGGTCCGGCTGTATGGTGGAATGACTTTTATTACAGTATTCCGGGGACCAGATATACCCGTCCTTAAGCCCGAGAAAGAAACAGGGATATTATAAAATGCCTGTCCCTGAGGATTATTTAGTGACAGAGTGAAACTGTTTTCAATAAACGGAAGCATCCGGCGGGGAGGTATCCAGGAGATTTCCAAAGGCGAGGGCAGGAAATTTTTGTAGGGAGAAATTTCTATCCGGATGTCCTGGGTGGGGACGGAACTATCGTACAGGCCGGCGGAACGAGGATTTTGGGAATCTGATTTGTGGATGACAAAGGCGAAATGGTGAAAGTCGAACTTGTGGAAATAGTCCAAACCGCCAGATGTTTTTTGCCAGGTCGGATCAACGCTGATCCATGCGCTTCTGGAAGCATCCCAATATTCGGGCCAAGCGTGAAGCAGGTCACCTGCTAAGTTAACCGGTCGGAGACGCGGGTCCGTAGTATGTGCATAACCATTTATCTCCCGGGCGGGTATTCCGGCTGACCGGGCAAGTGCAATAAACAGATCCGTAAATTCAGTACATATCGAATTTTCAGGATAGTCCAAAGCAGCCAACGCCCCTTTGCGTGACCTGGGAGAGTTTGAAAGTGCCGAATAATCATATTTAAGATGACTGACTACGAAATTGTAAATATTTTCCACGTTTCCGAGACGTGCAGCATATTCATTTATCCGGGGATGATCCGACTGCCAGACAGAGGTGGAAGATAAATCCGTAGACTGGTCCGGCGGAAGCTGAGGCACATTTTTAGTGGGCTCTGCCAGGATATGAGCCTGGCCGGAAGCAATAACAAGAGTGGAGGTATCAGGACCAAGAGAATAGCGGGCGAGCCAGTTGCCATCCGGATCTACTGTCACGTTTTCCGGTAAGGGTGTCAAGGATTCGTAAAAAACCCGCTGATAAGCGGTATCCGGGGGTAGGGCTACGGACATGGAGACCTTTTTGTCTGTGGGGTTTGAAAGCCGATAAATAAGATTGAATCCAAAAGCCTGGAAATTCCCGAAAGCCGCTGCCACACCGGAGGCGGAAACCCGGTCTTTGGGAAAAGTGTAGCGGCGGTAACCTGACGCAGCCGGCGCTGTCTGTAACGGTTCGGGAGAAATATATGCAGGATCACCGAATTCGGAAGGGATATACAAATCCAAGTCATATTTGTCGACAATTTCCGGATTTCCCAACTGGGGAAGCGTTATTTCCCAAACCTGGCCGCTTTTGACTGCAGGGCGGCCGTCGTAGCGAAGATAAAATACGCGGGAAGCTCCCTTTCCGACTACCGGTTCGCGAAAATTAACAGTGATGACATTTGAGTTTTCCTGCTTTTTGGATAGGGTTATATCCAAAGGTCCGGAGGAATCACGGCCGGAAATATTTGCAGGTGTGTCGTCCAAAAGTTCCAGCTGGTAGGAAGAAGCGTAATATCCGGAAAGCAGGTTTGTGAGGGTGATTTTTTGTTCGATATGAGCCGAACCATCCCGGTCATAACGGTATTCCACATGGAAGTCGGTAGAAAACTGACCGGAAGCATGAGAGGCAACAGGTAACAGTAGAAAAAGAATAGGAAGTAATGCGAACAGGGAACGAGTAACAGCAGGCATTAAGTTTATTTTACTAGATTGACGGACTCAAGGCTGAAGAATGTCTTCGGTGCGGCCGTCCACTGAGATGACGATTTCATTGATCGTGGGGAATTGAAGCAAAGTGGCACGGATTTGGGAAACGATATTAAGAACTCTGCAGGAACCGCCGGTCCGGTCCAACTCGGAGCTGAAATCTGCCCGAGCCACACTCCCGTTGATCGTGATTGCCTGGAGGGAAACCTGAGCCGGGACGGAAGAATAATACCCCAGTTCCTTTTCAAAAGCAGTAGGACCATCCAGAAGACTTTCTAAAGCTTTTTGGGCTACAGCAGGGGTTTTGGCCGCCCGCCTTTCGACCGGATAGACCAGGGTACAATCGGCCGCGTCCGGATTTTGGCTGTTGCTGCCTAAAAATATTTTAAAAGAAAAAGATTCTCCGGAAGGAAAACGTATCGGGATACGGACGATATTTATCTCTGAGCCGTCTTTGGGCGAGCCGGAAAAAACATTTAATACTCCGGCGGTCGTCGTGGGTGGAGTGTAGTGGGTTGTCACAGTAAACGGACCGAGTTCGCCAACATCCGGGGCATTTGCCATCGCGTATCCTTCGGCAAGAATATTTCCCGCAGAATCCGAAAGGCGGTAGTTGAAGTTGTTTTCAAAAACCCTAGCCCTTCCCGTAATCGATAAAATATACCCTATGTCAGTGCCGGAATGGGGGTATGAAACTTCAATATTGCCGCTGCCGCTGACTTCCGGACCAGGCGTAGCAGATGGAGTCAAGAGGATATTTTCTGAAGGAGGATTAACTTTGCGATCCGCAACAAATAAGTAACTAAAAAACAACACCAGCGCCAAAACCGGAAGAGCAAACAACACGGGAAAAAATTTTTTCACCGGATCAATTTTACGCCTTTTTGCCAATTTGTTGTACAATTCGCGGATATGCTGCACGCAAAATGCGGTAATAACGGATTAGAATTTGAGTTGAAATTGCCTGCCGGAGGCAAAAAAAAATCAATGATCAGGAAGTGTCCTACCGACGGGGAAATAGTAATAAAACAAAGCCACACTGAGGATGGGAAATATATCCAGGCGATGTGTAAAGAATGCCTGTCTATGTTTTTAAAAGTGGAACCTTCAGGAAATAAAAAAGAACAAAATTATGGACCCTGATAAACAGGCATTTAATCTCCGG
>LCNU01000040.1 GCA_001001375.1 Candidatus Amesbacteria bacterium GW2011_GWC1_47_15
AAATATCCGATTGCCTCTTGACACGGATTTGGCAAAGTGGTTTTATAGATATGTGACTGCCTTGAATATATCTTCTATCGTTTCTTCTAATAGTACTTCCTTGCGTGCTATGAAAGTTACCCGGAAAACCGAAAAAGCTAACTTTAAAAAAACAACAGAGGAACCTGTAGTAAAAGGTGGATTTAAAGGTCTACTCGGAGCTATGACACAGTTTGTCGCGGTCGGCGGGGATTTTATCTAACGCGGGAAGGAATTTTTCGGCCTGGAGTTTAACGCAATATTTTTGAGTAGAAATTGTTTTAGTCGGGGTGCGGGGAATTGAACCCCGTGCCTCCAAGTCCCGAACTTGGCGTGCTACCGATGCACCACACCCCGTATCCTTATGCAATTTTACTACGTTTGGCTGGGTTTGTTTTAGTGATCCCGGCAGGAATCGAACCTGCATTTAAGGTTTAGGAAACCCTTGTTCTATCCGTTGAACTACGGGACCTTGGTTCGCAAACACAAAGGAACCCGGTTAAATTATAACTTATTTGAAGCTATCGGAGGGAGACGGCGGAGATATTAGGTTAAAAATAAGTTTTGTTTCCCTCTATTTTATTTGCTGTGATTTTTTCAAAAATTCAGTTACGGTGTAAAGAACCATGATAGCGTCTGTTTTTTGATTGGCAGGTGATGTTGATTCATCTATCAAAGCCTTGGCCCTTTGCAAGTCATTAAAAACATGAAGTCCTTCAAGGCCATGTTGTTTGCATATTACGTACCATGCGCTTCTGGATATGAGCACCATACTGCGAAAAAGATTGACATCGGTCATGGTCTCGATGACAGGATCTATACCTATTTTTTTCAGACGGGGATGAGAAGGTAAAATCCTCTTTATGGATTGTTTGGCCAATATTCTGGCAGGTCCAATTCGTTCAATTCCTCCCCAATTTTGGATACTTAGGTAATTGTCTGCGATTTGTTCGGGATCGGTCGTTTTATCTAAAAGGGAATGAATTAAGGTGGTTATTCCAGCAGGGCTTGCTTCTCCGGAATAACATTGCAGGAGCCTATTTATTTGATCACTATTCAATAGGGTTTCGTGAGCCATAGAGGGATTTTAAAACAAAGAAGGCGGGTATTCAACTACTATGGGTCAGCGGAGGGAGACGGCGTAGAGATTGGCGTAAGGGTTGATTTCGGGATTGAGGTTAGCCAGGATCAAAAGCTGCTTACCCGATGGGTAAGGAAGAGCCAGGCCGGACTGATAGTGGGGTTCTGGTTGTCGTATTCGATGATGATGACAGTCTCCCCCTCGATTTTCAGCAAGTGGGAGGAAGTGGGAAACCAGGACAAGCCAGAGGGATGAGTGTACGCAGTGAGCGGAGAGAAGGGTTTGACGGTGAGGGTAGGCGTAGGGGAGGTCCGGCCCGTACGGGGAGTGGGTGAAAGCGTAGGGATTCGGGTGGGGACAGAAGTATGGCCGACTACGAAATTACGGTCTTCTATGACATCGTAGACATACACGGTCCCCGGTACGAGAGAGCGCTCCTGCGGCTGGGAGCTGGAACCAGGCAGAGGCCGGACTAGGTTGTCCGGTAAAGTGGCGGAAGCGGTAGCCGTATAGAGTATTTTGTCTTCCTTAGGCGACCAGACTATATCGGCAGCTGCCGACTCGAGCAGGTCTCTGAGCAAGGGGGAAAGCGAGGAAAGCCTCTGCTGGGAACGTAAATTTTTAGTTTCCTGCCAGCTTTCAAGTGTGACGGTCAGACTATTCGTAACTTCCAGCAACCGGGGATTACCGGTATCTATGAGATAGTCAGCCGGATCAGCCCCCGGGACTCTGACCAAAATTTGTCTGGAATCAGGAGACCAGGAAAGGGAAGAGACGGCAAAGTCTATTAGGTTGGACGTCAGTATCAACCTGGCTTCCCGGTTTAAAAGTCCCAGAGGAGATTCGTTTAAATCCAAAGAATACAGGCCGGAGAGAGCACCGGTGTTTTGGACAAAAACAATCTTTGATCCGTCAGGGGACAGCACCGGGTTAGAGGCGCCACCTGTCGTTACGGCTTTAAGGGAGGGAACGGTGGGGAATAAGACGGCTGTAGCACGGGTGACGATCTCCGGTTCTACCAACAGCGACTTTTTCCAGGGGTGATAGCTTTCTTTTTTGATTTCAACTGCATAAGTTCCGGGGGAAAGATTAATGGTGCTGTTGGTAGCGGATTTTAGCAGGCTATTGACGAAGATTTGGGCGCCGTCCGGATACGAATGGGCTACTAATAGGCCTGTGGGTTGCAGAGCCCGATCTTTAAAGTTGGGTCGATATCCGCGGGCGAATAGAATGACCAAGATGGTACCCAGGGGAACGACGACAAGACCGGTAAGAAAAATCAGCAGCCGCTGAAAGGATGGACCTTGCATCTTTATCAATTTTAGCATTAAATCATTTCGCTATTTGGCACGGAACGAGTATATCTAATTATGTCAAATACTATCAATAATAATCAATTAAAGAATGCTTAGTAAAAGGATTGGTATTGACCTCGGAACCGCCAACTGCCTTGTCTGGCTAAACGGTAAAGGGATCGTGATGAATGAGCCGACGGTGGTGGCGATAACATCCGATGACGGCCGGGTGGTGGCGGTGGGGAATGAAGCCAAAGAAATGCTTGGCCGGACACCGGGTAACATTGTAGCATCACGTCCGATGAGGGACGGGGTGATCGCTGATTACCGAGTAACGGAAGCGATGCTGTCTTATTTTATCCAGCAGGTTTCGGGCAGGGTATTTTTATTTAAACCGGAAGTGATGATTTGTGTTCCGGCAGGTGTGACCCAGGTGGAGCGGAGGGCTGTACTTGATGCTACGCTATCCGCGGGAGCGAAGGTGGCATATTTGATCGATGAACCCCTGGCGGCGGCTATCGGGGCGAAAATACCGATAGCGGCCCCTTCAGGCAACATGATTATCGATATCGGGGGCGGGTCCGCCGAGGCCGCTGTCATATCCCTGGGCGGGGTGGTGGTGCACAAAAGCGTCCGGGTGGCTGGGAATAAAATTGACGAGGCTATCAGTGCTTTCATGCGCCGGCGGCACAACCTGCTAATCGGAGAGACGACCTCTGAGGGTGTAAAACTTAAAATCGGGTCTGCGACTGTGCTGGACCAGGAAGAAACTATGGAAGTGAAAGGGAGAGATACCATAACCGGACTCCCCCGGGCTATCGCTGTCTCGTCCACGGAGGTGACGGAAGCAATCAGGCCGACCTTGCTGCAAATCATCGGGGCGGCCAAAGGAGTGCTCGAAGAGACGCCGCCGGAGCTGGCCTCAGATATTATCGACAAAGGTATTGTCATGAGCGGGGGTACATCTTTACTTCGCAATCTGGATCGGTTTATGACCGATCTGACCGGTGTACCCTGCCATGTGGCGGAAGAACCGCTAAAAAATGAGTCTTTTTGGGTTGGTTTTTGGTGTTATTTCAGTTCTACCGTTGCTCCGGCTGTGGTAAGCTTGGCTTTGGCTTCTTCGGAATTTGCTTTATTGGCGCCTTCCAGTATCACGGCACCGGGTTTTTCGGACAGATCCTTGGCTTCTTTCAAGCCCAAATTAGGATTGATTTCGCGCAAGGCTTTGATAACGGCAATTTTATTGGCTCCGGCATCCTTAAGAACGACATCGAAGGAAGTTTTTTCTTCCGCATCTGAGGCAGCGGGAGCGACTCCGTTGCCGGAAGGCGCTGCTGCAGCCATGACCGGTGAAGCGGAAACTCCGAATTTTTCTTCCAGGGACTTGACCAGATCGGCCAGCTCCAGGACGGACAGTTCTCCCACTTGTTTTATAAGTTTATCGGTTTTATCTGACATTAATAATTTCACCCCCTATTCAGGATTTACTTTGGCGGATTGCATCCAGTGTACGGACTAATTTACCTATGTTCCAATTTAGAGAATAAACCAGGCGGAAGATGGGGGAATTGAGGGTGCCGACGGTTTTGGCAATCAGTACATCCCTGCCGGGAATGGCGGCTAACTGACTGATTTCTTCGGCTGACAGTACTTTATCCGAAAGAAGTCCGGATTTGAATGAGGGCAGACCGTGCTTTTTGGCAAAATCGGCAATCGCCTTGATTGAGGATACTTCATCCAACAGCGAAAAAACAAACGCAGACGTCCCCTCCAATTTGAGTTCCGGTTGGTTGGCGGCAATCAGAAAAAGAGTATTTTTGGCTACGAGCAACTGACCTCCAGTCTGTCTGATAAGACGGCGAAGCTCAGTAACCTGGGAAACCTTAAGTCCCTTATAGTCCACAACAGCGACAGCTTTGGAACGCGAGAGGAGTTCTTTCAGGATTTCGACGGAGGAAGCTTTTTGGGGGGTAATTTTAGCCATATTTCCTCGGCGCGGCTTATTTGAGTGCACGCTGTCTCAGGATTAACAAAAGAATTATACCATATCAGATTTCAAGTTTGATAGCAGGGCTCATGGTAGATTTGAGGACTACTTTCTGAACTGCAGGAAGGTAAGAGACGATTGCCCGGATGTTTTCCTCAAGTTCTTTGTCTTTTTGCGAGAGTTTGCCGACTGTGGTGTGGACTACGGGAGCGTCTTTGTCGGTTTTCAACTGGACAGTATTGGACCCGGAAAGTTTTTTAGCTGCCGCTTCGGGATCGGGAACAACGGTACCGTTTTTGGGGTTGGGCATTAGTCCTCTAGGCCCTAATACTTTGGCGAATTTGACCAGTCCGGCCATCTGGGCGGGTGTGGCCAGCAGAATATCAAAATCTATTTTTCCGGACTCGATTTTTGTCAGGGTATCCGCATCTGCGACTGCTACCCGGCGGGTCTTACCCGATGAGTGAGGCAAGTTGAGGGATTTTGTCAGGCCTTTGTCTTTGAGGTTGATGTGCAGTTCCACCGTACCATCAAATTTGGCGAGAGTGACTTTGCGCAAAAGACCCAAGCCTTCGGCCAGGGTGTATTTCCTGTCCGCATCGATCTGTGATTTTGCAGCTTGATAGGATTTGGAACGGACACGCACCCGGCGGGCGGATATTTCCCCTGTTTTCTGAAGGGGGACAAGTGTCGGGGTGACCCCGGTATTTATTTGTGCCTCGATAACAGGAACTGAGCGAACTGCGGATTTTACCGGATTGGAGATTGTCTGGCCCTCCCGGAGCTTTTTCTGCTCCAGTTTGACGGCTTTTTTGGCCTTGAGGCTGGTTTCTTCCTCAGAACCAAGGACGGTGATGCGTTTTTTACCCACGCTTTGGATAATTTTATAAGTTTAACAGAGAGTATTATACCTAAATTACTTGTTTAATCCAAGTCGTAACGGGAGAGGAAGTTTTGGGTCTCGCCGGGTTTTAGCGGAATAGCAGATCTTCTGACTAAATCCCGACTTTTTCCCGTCTCGGGATCTTTGGCAGTAATCAATTGAATGGCGCCGATGGCCATCCGGGCTTCGATATATTTGACAGGATCGACAATCATCTTTTGGGCGTTGGCAAAATGCAGGAGTTGCTTGACCGGGACGCCTTCCGGCTGGGATTTGATCAAATTGTCCAGAATTTGCCTTTCCTGGTCCGGGGAAGACATATATTTATAAAAAAGAGAGTAATGCTTACAATAAATAAAGTCAATGGCAAATCAATTTGGTTCGATTGAAGGAAAAAAAGTAAAGGGTCTTGCGGATTTGGGGAGCAGATGCCCCAAGAAATTGTGGTTTCGGGGAAATTGGGATGACAAGCTGTTTGAGAACGCGGCGGCAATTATCGGGAGCCGAAGGATGACGGATTATGGGCGGAAGGTGACTGAAAAGATGGCCGCGCAGCTTACGGCCGAAGGCAAAACTATTGTTTCAGGTCTGGTGTACGGGGTGGACCAGACGGTGCATCGGGCATGCCTGGAGTTCGGCGGGAGGACCGTGGCTGTATTGGGATGGGGGATTGGGTGGGATAAGTTGGGTGATGAAGAGAAAAAGTTAATCGAGTCGATAGAGAAAAACGGAGGATTAGTAATTTCGGAGTGGGAAGGGATGAGGCCGGCTCTGTGGACTTTTGCTTACAGAGATCGGATTATGGCAGCCATGGCGTCTGAAATATATGTGGCAGAGGCAGCCGTAAAAAGCGGGACTATGATTACAGTGGAATGGGGACTGAAGCTGGGCAGGGAGATTTGGGCGGTCCCGGGGCCGGTGACAAGCAAAGTATCGGAAGGGACGAATAAATTGATTTCGGAGGGAAAGGCGAGGATGTGGATGCCTAACCAACAGGCCAGTTTAAGTCTAAGAGATAAAAATAATACACAAAGAGACAGAAGCAATACAGATATATATATTAGTTTACAGAATGAGACATTGACGGTGGACGAGCTGGCGCGAAAGTTGGGGAAACCAGTGGAAGAAGTAGGCGGACAATTATCGCTCTTAGAACTTTCGGGAGAAGTGGAAGAAAGAGAAGGGAAATATTCAATAATTAATATATTAGAATGAAGTAGATGTTGGTAAAGGTGAGGAGTGTGGCTAATGTGGGGTTGGAATCGGTACCTATTGAGGTGGAGGTGGATGTGGCGGAGCAGGGATTTCCGGGATTCACTATTGTGGGACTGGCTTCCAAGGCGGTTGAGGAAGCGCGGGAGAGGGTAAAGACAGCCATAAAAAATTCGGGGTTTGATTTCCCGCCTAAAAAGATCACGGTCAATCTGGCACCGGCGGATCTGCCCAAAGTGGGGGTGGCATACGACTTGCCTATAGCTATAGGGATTTTAGCTGCTTCGCAACAATGTCCGATACTCAATGAACTAGACTCAATATTTTATGGTGAACTAAGTCTTGACGGAAGTTTGAGAGCAACTAAAGGAGTACTTTTAGTCGGGCTTTTTGCCCGACGATGTTCAATATTTGTACCTGTAGAGTCGGCGAATGAGGCAGCAGTGGTGGACGGAATAGCCGTTTTTCCGGTAAGGAATCTGAAGCAGGTAGTTGATCATTTAACGGGAGCCAAAAAGATGGAAGTGCTAAAACACGTTGAGGTGGAGGAACTGGTGGGGGAGGAACTCGTGGATTTTGATTTGGCTGAAGTCGCCGGACAGGAAATGGCCAAAAGAGCGCTGACGATCGCTGCTGCCGGTGGGCACAACCTCTTAATGTGGGGTCCGCCCGGGACGGGTAAGACGATGCTTGCCCGGACCCTACCCGGGATATTGCCGCCGCTGCTTCCGGCAGAAGCATTGGAAGTAACCAGGGTATACTCCGTTTCAGGCATGATTTCGGCCGGAGAGACGATAATCCGCAGACGGCCTTTCAGGGCGCCGCATCACGGGGTGTCGGCGGCCGGGATGATCGGGGGAGGCAGCAATCCTTTGCCCGGCGAGGTATCTTTAGCCCATCTGGGGGTATTGTTTCTGGATGAAATGGCTGAATTCCCGCGCACTGTCCTGGAGGCTCTGAGACAGCCTATGGAAGACCGGGAAGTGGAAATTGTGAGGGCTGCAGGCCACGTGCGTTATCCGGCCGGATTTTCATTGGTCGGAGCGGTAAATCCATGTCCGTGCGGCTACCTGGGGCATCCGCGGCGGGAGTGCAAGTGCACCGATAAACAGATCCGAAAATACCGCGCAAAGATGAGCGGGCCGATACTGGACAGGATAGATTTACATGTAAAAGTACCGGCGGTAGAAACAAATAAACTAACTGCTGAAAGTTCAAGTCCGAGTCTAAGTTCAAGGGAGGTGAGGGAAAAGGTGGTGGGGGTGAGGAAAATCCAGGAAGCAAGGCTGGCAGGGTCGGGTATGTATACAAACTCACAGATGAGAAACCGGGAAGTACGCAAATACTGCAAACTGGATGAACAGACGGAAAAACTACTTAAACTGGCAGTGGAAAAATGGGATTTGTCAGCCAGAGCGTATTTTCGGTTGATCAAAGTGGCCAGGACGATTGCGGATCTGGCTGGAAAAGAGGATATCGACCCTTCCAATATGGCGGAAGCGCTGCAGTACCGGCAGACAAATTAGCTTCAGGTTTGATATAATATAGGATATGAAGAAGGAATCCGTTGCGATGCCTGCAGGTTTGGAGTCGGGTTTGGCAGCAGAACTGCAAAAAAGTATTGACGAAAAATATAAGGCTGATGAAAGGTTGGTCTTAATGGCAGTTTCCTTTGTTTTATTATTGTCGAAGCTGGCAAGGGAATTGGAAACCAATTTCGATCCCGGAAAGAAGTCCCAGCTCGATATATCAACAAGGGGCGATGAACAACTATATGTGGATTTCATATCCGGAAAAAAAGTCCGGGCCTGTTGGGAAAAGGGAGATATTTTGGATGAAGACTTTTGTTCGGTGAAAGTGGACAGCAATAAAAACCCAAATGTGGATGTATATGTGAAATCAGGTGAAGTCGAGACTTATAGCTATAAAGGGCGTAAGTTTTTATTTATTGACAAGGAGGGAAGCAATAAGGAAGGGACGTTGCTGGGACAGGTTTTTAGGGAACTAGGCAACTTTGTTCAAATGAAAGCATTATCCGAGGGCGATCGAGTTAATGAAGAAAAATTTTGGGTTTGGGTGAAAAGAGATATGATAAGGTCGATCGATGGGCAGGTGGATTGGGAAGTGGGCAAGGGAAGAGTGTGGTAAGCGGTGTAGTATTAAGAGGTGAAGAGAGCCAACAGGAAGACCGGAGAGAAGGCTGAGACAGCTGTTGGTAATTATTTAGAGAATAAGGGGTATGAGTTGATGGTCCGTAATTTCAGGACCCGTTACGGGGAGATAGACCTGATATGCAGGGACGGGAATCTTACGGTGTTTGTGGAAGTAAAAGCTAAAAAGGGACTGCAGTTTGGGAGTCCGGAGGAGATGTTTACTTCTGCAAAATACAGGCAGGTGCGGCGGATGGCGACAGCATATCTTGAGGGCAGGGAAGTGCCCTGCAGGATAGATATGGTGGCAGTGGAATTGGGGGAAATGAATGAAGTATCGGCTTTGCGCCACTACGAGAACGTGGTTTGTGATTAAATATATTTGTGGCCAGGGTGCGGGTGGAAAATTGCAGTAAGACCCAGAGTTTTAAGAATGGGAAACATTTATGACGGAAATTGAACGCGAGGTAGTCCGGCTGCTGATCGTGAAAGACGGCCGGATGCTGGTGGCCACAAGTGCCAGGTCCGGCAGTAAAAAAATTCCCGGGGGAGGGACTGACGGCCAAAGTCCCCGGGAAGCTGGGGAGCGGGAATTGATTGAAGAGACAGGTCTCAGGGGGCAGTTGAGGTATTTGGGAGAGATATTTGAGAAGATAACAGCTATAGACTTGGCTCACGGATTGGGTCCAGGCAGCCTGATGAGGGCATACTATTTTGAGGTGCTGAATGCAGTAGGTGAAATGAGTCCCGGAGATGATGTTGCGGAATTGGAGTTGGTTCCGATAGACAGAGTGGAAGCAACACTGACTTATCCCGGGATGAGAGAAGGGTTCAGGAAGTTCAGGAACTTACTGGAGTGATCAAACCACTTTGATACCCATGGAGCGGGCGGTGCCGGTGACGGTGCGGATTGCGGAGTCCAGAGAGTCGGTGTTCAGATCTCCCAGCTTCTGAGAAGCAATATCTTTAACCTGATCCTGAGAGAGGGTGCCAGCCGGTTCGCGGCCGGGTTTTTGGGAAGCTAACTTCAACCCCAAGGTCTTTTTGATCATGGCGGAAACCGGAGGCAGTTTGGTAACGAAGGTAAAGCTGCGGTCTTCAAAGACGGTAATGACGGCGGGGATGATATTCCCTTTCTGGTCCTTGGTCTTGTCGTTATATTGCTTCACGAATTCCATGATAGGAATTCCGTGCTGGCCTAAAGCGGGGCCGACCGGAGGAGCCGGAGTAGCTTCACCTGCAGGGAGATTGAGTTTGAGGATGACTTTGACCTTCTTGGGAGCCATAACAACCGAAATTTTAACAGATTGAAGGGAAATTTGCAGCGTTTTTCAATTTTACGGGTTGTTTCGGGAGTTTGGTTTCAAGAGAACATCCTTCCTGGTCTGTGCTCATATCTAAAATAGCCGATGGATCCACACCTTTCAGACACCCATTGATAGTACGCGAAGTACAATGCGAACAGATTAAATTACGGGCATTGGAGATTTGTTCGGGAGAATACGACATGGAATTGATATATTATACACTGTAACCTATAATCTGTGTATGGGTTCACGACAGGAAAATATTGGTCTTCACATTAGGCACTTTGCCTTCCGGCAAGGCGGAGTGATAATAAC
>LCNU01000041.1 GCA_001001375.1 Candidatus Amesbacteria bacterium GW2011_GWC1_47_15
GAGACGGAAATCCCAGGGAGTTTTATCTCCTCTTGGGAGATTTTGTGAATCAGATTAAACAAGTTGAAAAATAGATTACATCTTCACTTCAATGCCAACACTTGCCGACTTCCAAAATCGCCCTATGAATAGAGGTAAATGGGTGGTGGTAGACGGACCAAGCGGTTCGGGTAAGGATTCTCTTTTATCTGTCTTGCAGCAAAGGTTGCTGGAGACCAATACCCCCTTTTCTTACATCAGTGAAGAAGATCTGGACCCTGACAGGCAACAAATTCTGACAGCTACCGGAGACCGGGCGAAAGCCCGGCTTCTGGTCAATCACCGTTTCCGTATCTGGCACAAGTATGTATATCCCGCTTTAATGGAAGGCAGGGTCGTTCTCTCCAACCGGGGGGAACCGGCCACACTGGCTTACCAGACGGCTTCCGGCGAGATTAGTATATCCCAGGTCTGGGAAATGCACCGCCACAAGGGCATCAGCCGCCCTGATCTGGTAGTGATCACTGTTTGCCGCCCTGATGCTGCGCTCCTTCGTCGGGAACAGGATCAGGCCGCTTCCGGTTCAATCCGTGCGGAGAGGGAACGGGGTAGGGGTTTAAGCGGAAAATTTACCGGAGAACGGCAGGAACTGATCCACAGGCAATATTTTGAAGTGCGGCGTTTTTTGGAAGAAAAAAATGTCCCCGTTTTGCTGCTAGACACCGAAAAAATGTCCGTCGGACAGGAAGCAGACGCAGTTCTCAGACTATTATAAAAAACGTCTCCAAAAGCGCCCATCTTTACATCTTTACTTCAATATCCACTCCCGCAGTTTATCTCTTAGTAGCCAGATTTAAAAGTGCCCTGATACCGGTCATATATTCCACCTCTAAAACGGGATATTCCCCGGAATTATCTATGCTTGTTACCTTTATACCCGCCTGCTTTAAAACTTCCTTCGCCTCGCCAACATCCAAATCCGGCTCGCTTAATTTGATGATCGCTGCCCCCTTTGGCCGTTGGAATTTTCCCATCAACTCTTGTGCGGCCTCAACAAATGAACCGTCGGAAAAACCGTTTATCGGAACCGAAGTCCATTCACTACTGGTATTTTCAGCCTTGACCGCCATATTTGGATTACATCTTCACTTCAATATCCACTCCTGCCGGCAGATCCAGGTGTGAAAGCGCATCTATCGTCTTATCTGTCGGATCTATGATGTCGATAAGCCTCTTGTGTACCAGCATTTCATAATGGTCCCGGGCATTTTTATCCACGTGGGGGGATGTGGTGACGGTTATCAGTTTTCTGTCTGTCGGCAAAGGTACGGGTCCCACGGCTTTTGCCCCGGTGGACAGGGCTGTTTCCAATATCTTGGCTGCCGCTTCGTCTATGACGCGGTGATCAAATGATTTTAGTTTTACTCTCAGTCTGCCCTTTGCCATATTAATGTGCAAAAAAAACGCCCGTCGCCGGGCATATTATTTAATGCCTGCTAGCTGATAATCTTGGTTACCACTCCGGCGCCTACGGTCTTGCCTCCCTCGCGGATGGCAAACCTCAGGCCTTCCTCCATGGCCACGGGAACTATCAGTTTTACTTTCATTTTGGCGTTGTCTCCCGGCATTACCATTTCCACACCCTCCGGCAGAGTCACCTCACCGGTTACGTCCGTGGTCCGGACAAAAAACTGTGGTCTATAGCCGGAGAAGAAGGAAGTATGCCTTCCGCCTTCTTCTTTTTTCAAAATATATACTTCAGCTTCAAATTCGGTATGCGGTGTTACTGAACCGGCTTTGGCTATTACCTGTCCTCTTTCCACTTTGTCTTTGTCGATTCCGCGAAGCAAAAGCCCCACGTTGTCCCCGGCTTGTCCTTCATCCAGTTGTTTTCTAAACATTTCTACTCCGGTGACTACTGTGGTCTGGGTTGGTTTGACCCCCACGATTTCCACGGTCTCGTTTACTTTGACAACGCCTCTTTCGATTCTGCCTGTCACTACGGTTCCCCGTCCCTTGATGGAAAACACATCTTCGACAGGCATCAGGAACGGCTTATCCAGCTCGCGGGTGGGGGTGGGAATATATTCATCAACTTTTTGCATCAGCTCGACGATTGCCTTTTCCGCCTCCGGATCTCCTTCGGTAGCCTTAAGTGCGGACCCTCTGATAATGGGTATTTCGTCCCCGGGATAGTGGTACTTCGTTAAAAGCTCTCGGACCTCCATCTCTACCAGGTCTAATAGCTGGGGGTCGTCCACCATGTCCGTCTTGTTCATAAACACCACCATTGCCGGCACATTAACCTGGTTTGCCAGAAGAATATGTTCCCTGGTTTGCGGCATGGGGCCGTCCGGAGCGGATACTACCAGGATGGCTCCGTCCATTTGCGCGGCGCCGGTAATCATGTTTTTGATGTAGTCGGCGTGTCCCGGGGCATCGATATGTGCATAATGCCTTTTTTCTGTTTCGTATTCCTGGTGGGAGAGGTTAATAGTTACTCCCCTGGCCCTTTCTTCCGGTGCCGAATCAATATCTTCGTACTTTTTGGCGGTAGCCATTCCTTTTTTAGCCAGCACCATAGTGATGGCGGATGTCAAAGTCGTCTTACCGTGATCCACGTGACCGATAGTCCCGATATTGACGTGCGGTTTGCTGCGGACAAATGTTGCCATTTTTTTTGCGTGATTAAATATTGCCCATAACAGGACAACTATTTAAGAATTGTAATAAAATAAAAAACTTTATGCAAGTACTAAAAAGCGGGTATATTGCTGTTAAGAAATTCCTTTATATCCGCCAGGGAATACTCGTCAAACATTTCTTCAGCCATAAGCATTTCCTCTAATTCCTTTTTTCCGACAAATCTACCTTGTTGGGCTTCATTGGGATCTAATTTAATATTTTGGTTAGACGGAAATTTTCCGCTGTAAAGGTACTCGAAAAAAGTTTCTGTGGGATAGCTGATCAGAGTTTTTTTGCGAAATTGCAGTTCCGTATCAAAACCCAATTCTTCAATAAGTTCCTTATGCGCCCCCTCTGCGGGATCCATTCCGGTGGGGATATGCCCCGCTACGCTTTCGATCCAAAATCCCGGAAGCATCCTTTTCTTCATGCTTCTCTGCTGGATATACACCTTTCCCTGTTCGTTATAAATTAATATCCCGATTTCCCGGTGAATAATTTTGGGATTGCTGTTTACCTCCCCCTTCGTCGCCTGCCCGATCACCCGGTCATTTTCATCCACCACATCCACGATCTCCTCTGGCGTATTCGTTTTATCTGCTGCCATACCTGCGCTGTTCTCTGATTGCATACGCTATAGCCAACAGTCCCACCACCGCTTCCACACCCGCCTCGATGTAGTCCTTTTCCACAATAGCTGCCCCGCTTGCCGCACTCATTGCTATTACCGCCACCATTCCTCCCACAACCGCTTTCCAACTCATCCTATTTTGTTCGTGTTTATTCATTACCGCACATTATACTATTCCAGTAATCTTCTCCCCTCTATTAGGCTTGAGCTTTTCCGCTCTTGGCGATAATTCCTTCAGCAATATTTTTCGGCACTTCCTCGTAATGCGAAGGTTCCATATAGTAGGACGCCCGGCCTTGGGTTAGAGACCGTAGTTTAGTCGCGTATCCGGATAATTCTGCCAGCGGCACATAGGCGTTGATGATCGTCAGGTTTCCGCGTTTATCCGTCCCCAGGATCTGCGCCCGTTTGGAAGACAGGTCTCCGATTACATCTCCCATAAAGTCATCCGGGGTGGAAACCTCCACCTTCATGATCGGTTCCAGCAGCACGGGGTCCGCTTTCTTGGATACTGACTGCAATGCCATCGACCCGGCGATCTTAAACGCCATTTCCGATGAATCTACATCATGGTACGTTCCGTCGTACAGGGTGGCCTTTAGGTCTACCAGCGGATACCCCGCGATTACGCCGTTTTCCATTGCTTCCCGGACACCTTTTTCTACAGCCGGGATAAATTCATTGGGAATAGCCCCTCCTTTGATGGCATCTACGAATTCATATCCTGCCCCTCTGGGCTGCGGTTCGATTCTGATAAAGCAGTGTCCGTATTGCCCGCGTCCCCCGGACTGCCGTATATACTTGCCTTCACCCTCTGCCAGTTTCTTTACTGTTTCCTTGTATGCTACCTGCGGTGCTCCTGTAGAAGCTTCCACATGAAATTCCCGTTTCATCCGATCAACAATAATTTCCAGGTGCAGTTCCCCCATTCCTGAAATGATTGTCTGGCCGGTCTCGTGGTTGGTTTTAATTTTGAAGGTCGGATCCTCATCGGACAGTTTGTTCAGGGCGTAACCCATTTTTTCCTGGTCCGATTTTGTTTTTGGTTCTATGGCCAGTGAAATTACCGGCTCCGGGAAAGTGATGGACTCCATCACGATGGGATTTGCTTTGCTGCTCAGGGTGTTCCCTGTAGTTGTGTCTTTCAATCCGACCAGTGCCACAATTTCACCAGCGAAGGCTTGGTCAATTTCCTCCCGTTTGTTGGCGTGCATTAAAAGCATTCGTGAAACTCTTTCTTCCCGTTCCTTGGAAACGTTGTATATCGTGTCACCGGATTTCAAGGTACCGGAATAAATCCGGGTGTATGTCAGCCGGCCTACGTGTGGGTCGGTCTGGATTTTAAATGACAGTGCTGTAAACGGTTCTTCATTTATTGTCTTTCTGGTAACTGTTTCCCCGGTCCGGGGGTTAATTCCGGAAACGTGGTCAATATCTACCGGTGAGGGAAGATATTCTACAATGGCATCCAGCATTGGCTGCACTCCTTTATTTCGAAGAGATGCTCCGGCATATACCGGGACCAGTTTATAGGCAATTACCGCCCGACGTAAGGCAGCTTTCAGCTCGGCAATTGTCGGCTCTTCGCCTGCCAGGAATTTCTCAATCAGCTGGTCATCTGTTTCGCATATTTGCTCAATCAGCTTAGCTCTCCACTTCTCTACGGTTTCTTTCATCGCCTGCGGCGCTTCCTCTACCGTAAATTTTGCCCCCGTTTCATCTCCCTGCCAGATAAGCGCCTGTCTTTCCAATAAAAGTACGACGCCTTTAAATTCATGCTCGGCTCCTATCGGATATGCCATCACCGCGGGGTTAGCTCCCAGCCGTTCGATTATTGCTTTTATTGTCCCTTCAAAATTTGCACCCAGTTTGTCATTTTTGTTTACAAAAATTATCCGCGGAACGTTATATTTATCCGCTTGCCGCCATACTGTTTCGGTTTGCGACTGCACTGTTTCTTCTGCGTCCAGGACTGTCACGGCCCCGTCCAGAACTCTCAGGGACCTTTCCACCTCAGCGGTAAAATCCACATGCCCCGGGGTGTCGATGATGTTCACCCGGTAAGAGCCGGTCGGGATAGGTGAGTTGGGATCTTCCACAGTCCAGAAAGTGGTGGTCGCGGCGGAAACGATGGTGATACCCCGCTCTTTTTCCTGCTCCATCCAGTCCATTTGGGTGTCGCCTTCATCGATATCGCCGATTTTGTAAGATTTGCCGGTATAAAACAATATCCGCTCGGTTGTTGTCGTTTTGCCGGCATCAATATGGGCGATAATACCGATATTGCGCACCCGGTCCAGGGGCACGTCTCTGTTTTTGGTTTTGATATCGCTTGCAGCCATATGATATTTTTTTCAATAAAAAAACGCCATCGCGTCCTTTAATTTTACCAGAAGCCGGTATTGCCCACAATCCCCACTACATCCTTAATATTTTAGTGCAAAAGTTTTTGTGCCCCGCACTTGCCTTGGCTTGCTCATTTCTTTCTCTCGCTTATCAGATATTCGATCGATCTCCCAAGTGCCCATAGCCCCGCGCTGATCAGTGCAAAACCCAGGGTAAATTTCTCAGCTACCTCCTTTTTTTCCACTGCCGGAACCAGCAACAGGTATATTCTCAGTACCGTCCCCGTCATTCCGCCTGCATAACCGTAGTTTTTCAGGTACTCGCTTATTCTCAACTCCTTTTCCATGATCTCATAATTAATAAACCGTCATCTGCAATTAATTGCGAATACTTGGTAAGAATTATTGTTAGCACTCCTGGCTTGAATTTGCCAAAAATCGGGCTACAATATACCATTAATAAATATATGGCCGCCAAGCGAGATTACTACGATATCCTGGGTGTTTCCAAAACTGCCACCGACGCCGATCTTAAAAAAGCTTACCGTAAGCTGGCTCTGGAATGGCACCCGGACAGAAACAAGTCAACCGATGCCGAAACCAGGTTTAAAGAAATAAACGAAGCTTACCAGGTTCTTTCCGATTCCAGGAAAAAGCAGGCTTATGACCAGTTTGGACATGCTGCCTTCGACCCGGCAGCTGCCGGATCAGGCGCGGGTGGGAGTCCCTTCGGCGGATTTTCCGATCAGGGCGGCCAGCAGGGGCCTTTTACCTATTACTATACTTCAGGTGGAGGCAACCCCTTCGGCAATATGGATTTCGGGGGTTTTTCCGATCCTTTCGAAATTTTTGAGCAGTTTTTCGGAGGGAGCGGCTTTACCGGCCGACGCGGGCCCACTAAGCCGCATTATTCCCTTCGCGTACCGTTTATAAACGCCGTCAAAGGCAGTACGGAGTCAGTAACCATAAGCGGCAAGAAACATACTATCAAAGTTCCTCCTGGCACGGATACGGGTACGCATTTGCGATTTTCTGATTTTGATATTACTTTCGAAGTCGAGTCTCACCCCGTGTTCAAGCGGGACGGAACGGATGTCTACGTGGACCTTCCGATACCTTTTACTCTGGCATTATTAGGTGGTCAGGTCCGTGTGGACACTTTGGAAGGCGAACTGGACCTTAAAATCAGACCGGGTACTCAGCCGGGGACTACTGTCCGGCTGTCCGGCAAGGGCATTCCCAAACTGCGCTCATT
>LCNU01000042.1 GCA_001001375.1 Candidatus Amesbacteria bacterium GW2011_GWC1_47_15
TGCAGAAACAGTTGCCTTACCAGAAGACCGCCATTCATCTAACTTAATCCGATCTACCGCGATTGCTTTGGCTGAGAACCGTTTCCATAAGAAAATCCGAATTGAAGCTTGCAGCAATCACAGAGCGCCGCTCGGATGGGATGTAGCAATGACTTCACCCTTTTCCGTAGCTGTTCCCTGCAGGAAATCCGGAATAAACCTGGAAAAAACTATAGCTTTTACTGAGTCGCAATCCGCTTTCACCCTTCTACCGATCGAGGCTACACCAGCTGCAGTCGGTGCAATTACTGAGTGCCTCAATCTTGGTTTTGTACCGTGCGGCGTGGATAGAAACCTCGGCGAGAACGGACATCCGGTACTTTTATTGGGAAGGCTGAAACGAAATATTTTACTAGCTCCAATTAAACTTAATACCGGTGCCGTTCCAGTGGAAGAAGCGAAAGCTATTAATAGAATCGATAAAGCTTTCAGGCAGGGAAATTAAATAACATGAGCGCGACCGTAGATACTCTCCAGACCTTGATTTCGATGAAAACGGTCACATCCGACAAGCAGGCCAATTATGAGGCTTTGATGTGGTGCCAAAATTACCTGAATAATAAAAACGTGCTTTCTAAATTGGAGATAATAAACGATCAACCGCTGTTGTGGTGGGGATGCAAACCGGAAAAGGCCGAAATCATGATCAACAGCCATATTGATGTAGTGCCGGGATCCGATGCTATTTTTACTCCCAAAATAACGGGGGACCGGCTCTTCGGACGAGGAAGTCTGGACACCAAATCCTCCATTGCATCCTATTTGGATTTGCCGGAAACAACCATCAAGTCGGCTTTGGATAAAAAAATAATTTTTGTTCTGGTATCCGATGAGGAAATCGGCGGGCCTTCAACCAAAGCTTTTCTCCCTTATCTTACCAAGTTAAAATTCTCCGTTTTCGGGGAACCGACAGATATGCGAATCGTTAATGAAGCCAAAGGGATCATACAGGTTAAAGTAAACGCAAACGGAGTGTCTGCTCATGGCTCCCGCCCCTGGTTGGGAAAGAATGCAATCGAAAGAGTTAACGAGGGACTAACCTCATTCCTAAAAGGAAATTCAACACCCCGACAGGAAACAAAAGCTACTACTTTTAATTTCTCGATGATCAGCGGCGGAACCGCTATAAACCAAGTTCCCTCCACTTGCGAATTGTTAATCGACGTACGTTTTAATCCCAAAGATAATCCCAATATCATCCTACGGGAGATAAAAGGCCATTTTAAGTTATGCGAAGTAATGGCCTTAAAAACTGAGTCTCATATATATACAGATCCGGCACATCCACTCAACAAAAAACTGTCGAAGGCATTAAAAAGCAACGGAGTTATCCCCCAATTTTCATTTGATCACGGCAGTTCCGATGCAAGGCATTGTACGGCAAAACGCATCCCTGCAGTAATTTTTGGTCCAACGGGTAAAAATCTGCATTCGGAAAAAGAATGGGTGGATATGAAAAGCGTCGTGAGACTAGGGAAAATTATGGAGGATTTCATAAATAGCCTATAACGTGTATAATTTGTAAATGGTACGGGAAGTTGTGAGGGAAGGGCTGTCCGGCGAGGAATTGGGGTTTTTCATGCGCTTCAAGCCGGAAAATGAGTATGTCAGCCGGGCGCTGGGGTGGGCGATCGCGGCACACAGGGACCAGAAACGCAAATTGGGAGAACCATATATAATTCACCCTATTGAAGTGGCGAGAATTTTGAAAGAGTGGGGTTTGAACCGGGATGAAGAGCAGGCGGCAGGACTGCTGCATGACACCGTGGAAGATACCGAAACCTCATTAGAAGACATTAAAAACAGATGGGGAAGTAAGGTTGCCGGATGGGTAGAAAACGTATCTAAATTCGGGTCTGAGCTGGAAACTTTGAGAAATGTAACTTCAAGATCTTTTATTGATGCCATTACAGGCCTTTTGAAATTAGCCGACCGGCTGCATAACATGAGAACGCTTTTTGCCATGCCGCCCAAAAAGCAAAATGCCATCTCCCGGGAGACGATGGATGTGTATACGGAACTGGCTGAAAGCCTGGGAATGTGGATAGTGAAAGAGGAGCTGAGCGATCTGGCTTTTAAATATCTGGATCCGGATATGCATACTCAAATAGATGAAGAAATCCGGTGTGATCCGAGGACCGACCCTGCCTGCTACCTGCACTATAAATCCAAGATCGAAGCCTTGTTTGCCATGTCCGGTATGGAGTGTGAAGTGAACGTAAGATTTAAGGGCAGATATTCCACGTACCTGAAGAGGGAAAAAAAGATATTCCAGGGGGAATGCAGTCCGAACGACTTGATAGGTATCAACGATCTGGTAAGCCTGGGGGTGATCGTGAAAACAAGAGAAGACTGTTATAAAGCTCTGGAAAAAATCCAAAACGATTGGGACGGAACAGGAATTGCCGATCAACCGAAAGACCTTATCGGCAACCCTGCAGACAATAATTATCAGGCACTACAGACGGGTATCCAAACTTCAGACGGGCCGATAGAGATCGCGATCATGACTGCGGAGATGAAGGCCTTTAATGACCTGGGAGTAGCGTATAAAATGAGCCGGGATCCGGAAGCTAAACCAGCTTTGCTTAAACCTGTGTTTCTCCCCTCCGGAAAGGCAATGTTTATGCCGCCGCAAAGTACAGGCGTGGACCTAATGTGCCGGCAGGATGTGTCTCTTGCCAGAAAGAAACCTGTTTTGATCGTGGACGGACAACGAATGCCTGTGACCGTAGTCCTGCCTGTGGGAGCCACAGCGGAAGTGATACCCACCACAGAAGATGATACCAGTGTAGATGACCATCTATTTAAGTATTGTCTACCAGAAAGCGAACGGAAGCTGAGAAATATCCAACTGACAGCCCAGGAAGAAAAATTGCAAGAGCGGGGAAGAAAAATACTTGAAGAGCTGCTTAAACCAAGAGGAGTATTGCTGATGGATGACCTGGGGAAACATATGGTAGCCAGAATTGTACGGGGAGTGGACAGGATGGAAAACAGAGTCAAAAGCCAAGAACAGCTTTATCACCTGATCGGTGGAGGATTCCTGGAAACGGCGAGAGTGTCTACTGTACTGGATGAGTTCGGGGTAACAAAATCGGAACTGGGGCTATCTACCATACTCGTGACCGGAAATGAAGATAAGCCGGGAATATTGGACATACTTACCGGCACTATCGCAGAATACGGTGGGAATATCAAAGCAGTCCATACGCAAACGGAGAACGGATTTGAAGTGAGAATAATTGTAAAAGGAATAAATCATGAAAGCGAAGATTCAATCAGGGATATTTTGGGGAATAATCCAGTTTTCCAAAATGCCCTGGTAATTTGATCAAAATCACAAGTTTTTTTACATCTAATAAACCTATGTACTTACCGTCCTGCAAGCCACTTTGCTAATTGATGATAATGGATTGTGTCTTTGTTTTTATCAGCATCCTGCCGGGCGCGCCATTCTGGAGAAAAGGTACACAACGCTTTTGTTTCTCCCGGAGGTATCAGGATGCGGTCAAATTCCCCCCAGCCCTCCCCCGATGGCGTTTCCCAAACACGATCGGCTAACGTGTATCCCCCATCCACATAGCTAAAGATTTCCGGCCAGGACAATCCCGGCTCAATATATGCCAGGGATTGGTGAAACTCCACCTCCCGATTATCCACCCCGGCCATCATTTTTATTATATTTGCTACCCCAATAGTTCTTTCCACGAAGTGGATAAAAGTTTTGGGAAAACCGTTTAAACCCAGAATAAACAGGCCAGAATCTTCAACCATGAGTGGCTGGTTTAACACTTTAAAAGCCTGAAGTGCCTTTTGACGGGCGACCATTTCCGGTTCTTCTTCCCTGGGTTCGATCATTTCAACCTGTTTTGAGACTACGCTGACTCCAAAATCCCTGAGCGCTACCCGGGCATGCAAGACTTTGAAAGGATTTCCGGTAACAAAACAAATCTCTTTGACCATAGACACATTATAGACCTAACATTTTGGAAAATAAGCGATTAATCTGTTATAAGAAAAATACATGAATGACAGGAAGGGAAATGTTGTTTTGGCGGCAGGCAGCGCGAGCCACCTGGGACCCGGAAAAGTTAATTCTGAAATTAAGAGACTGGCGGACGGCGAAATATCTTTACAACTAAAAACAGACGTGTCTGACAGCGAAGTAATTGTAATCGGTTCGACACAGCCGCCGGCAGACAACTTTCTGGAACTTCTGATGCTTCTTAATACGGCGGTGCAGCAGGGGGCGAAAAAAACCTGACACAAGAACAACTGGCGGATCTGGTGGGGGTGCGGCGGGAGACCATCTTCTTTCTGGAAATGGGGAAATACAACCCTTCCCTGAAACTGACACATGAAGTGGCTAAAGCCCTGGGTGCAAAAATTGAAGAGGTGTTTGATTTCGGGGAATAAGAAATTCAACGGGATCTTCTTTTTTCCCTATTCTGAACCGTTTCCTCCAAACCAATAATCACTTCAGCGGCCAAAAGTGGACTTTCGCCCAACATATCCCATACACGGTTTTTAAAAAGAACTGCCCGATTTCCCGGAGAATATACGGGGAAACCGGTTAATAACACGGAGGCCTCTGTAAATTCAGCCTCGATGAATTCCCTGTATTTAACGACATATTTTTCATTACCCCGGTTAATTTGTTGCTGACGGGCGGCAAGATCTTCCAGAGAAAAATATGAGGATCCGTCTCCCCTTCCGGGAACGACCCGGGTAAATAAATATTCAAGTTCGGGAGAAAGATTATTTTTATATAGATAACGGAACTTCTTGTTTCTTTTTTGGGTAATAAAAAGTCCATCGAAATCCATATTTACAGGATCGCCATACTGCATAGATCCATAAACAAAAAGAGTAACATCATGTTTTTCCAATATGCCCCGATTAAAGTCGATAAATCCTTCCAGAGCATTCCATGCAGTTTTCACTCTCGGCTCTTTGGTCCGGCGATGATCGATTTCGAAGGTTTTCAACCTGGCGGATAAATCATTGATCAATCCCAAACGGGCCGCCGCCGGCAAAAGCAATAATTCCACATGCCTTGTCACAGTCTTCGTTTCCATATAACCCGGGCCTTGTGATAGGCTTTTCAAATACCTTTGGTAAATCCGGGGAAGTATACCCCATTCCTGTATTTCTCTCTCGTTAAACGGCATTAATATTTAAGATTTTACTAAAATAATTATTTCTACAGGGATTATTTTAACATCAGGCATGTACGAAATCAGTTTTTCCGACCCCATGGGAAACTGACTAAATATTGTTTTTGAACATTTTCCAGTTTTTCTCTGACCTTGAACGATGAATTTTTTTCAGCTTCTGCTGATATTTTAACAATTTTGCATAAGCCCCTGAATAAGTCTGATTTTTGATTTTATTAAAACGAGTTAACCATTCAACGGGCGGGACAAATTTAGATTGACTACTGTATACGAAATTATGGGCGATAAAGTCGTAGTATCTTATTTGTTGTGTATTGGACACCAAAGGTTTCTGCCGGTGGCAAATACGCAGAAGCACGGAATCTACTTTTGGAATCGGGTGGAAATTTCCCACCAGGGATAATAAAGCAGGGCAGACATGGTGTTTGAAACCTGACCGAGAGTAAATTTATCCGCGGCTTCTGCCTGAACAATTAAGTAAGAATCTTCAGGAGAACTCGGAGAATGCAGTAGTTTGCGGATAATATCTGCTGTTTTGGAAAACGGAATATTTGAGAAGACTTTGTAAGGAGTGTCCGGCAGGGGGAAATCAGTAATGCTTTGACAGACCGGTGTAACATTTTTTAATTTCGGGAGACGGGAGGCAAGCCCGGGATCTATTTCCAAGGCAATAACTTTGGCGGCGACTTTGGCCAATTCCCGGGTGATAAAACCGCTTCCGGCGCCTATATCGAGGACTGTGTCTTTTGAGGAAATGGAAGAACTTCGGATGAGCTTTCGGATCAGCTCCCGATTGGTGAAGAAATTCTGGGAATAAAGTCTCCTACGTAACCAGTACATAAGAGTCTCCTGCAGGTGCTACACATAACCAGTATATTTTATCAGAAATTCAAGGCGCAAACAACTATAGGGTTATCTTAATTTCAGCAACCAATTTTTCTTTTTTTATCCGAGACAACTTCTTTAATTGAATTTCACGCTTGAGGGCGGAAGACCTGTCCGGGTGGGGTTCCGAATAAACCAATCTAATAGGCTTGTGGCTTTTGGTATATGCCCCGCCTTTGCCTTCTTGATGATCTTTGAAACGGCGCTCCAGATCGTTGGTGATGCCGATATAGTAACTATTACCCCTGCAAAGCAGGATGTATACATACCACATTAAGAAATTTTCCCGGAATCCGGCAACTGACTAACTGCAATTTTTATTGCGCAGGTTAAACTTTCTTGCCTGATCATCGGGTTTCCTGACCAAGGATTCCACGAACTTGATACCGAATCCAGCACTTCAAGAATTTTTGAACCGTTGTTTTTGATTATCCTTTTACTAATTTCATTGTCTATAACATTCCCACTGGCATAACCCAGGTATACTTTCCCTTCCTTGCCGGTTATACAGCACCAGGTTTCTTCAATTAACTGTCCGTACCGGTCTAATAATCCTGTTTCAATTCCAACTCCATAATCACAATCCGGACTACTTTTAAGTGAATTGTTTGCCCGATTTTTTGCACCTTTAAATGTATCTTCGTCCCAGGGCGTATCTGTAACTTCTGATTTTGCGGGATACTCAACAACGTCAACTTTTTCAGGAAAACGTGCAGTGATGATTTTTGTAAATACATCTATTTTTTTTCCGTTTTTGGTACCTACGAAGAACTTCATATTCTTATTTATTTTTCAGGAACTCAATTAACCACCATTTTGCATATTTCGGAAGAATATTGAGCTCTTCTATTTTTTCCAAATTTATCCACAAGGGATCATAATAATCGACTTCGGGATCGGCCCCTGCCTCTTCTCCGTTTAAATGCGGCTGGTCCCCCTGATTGCCTTCGCAAAAGTAATAGTAATCAGTATTTCTTGTCCGGTAGTCTTTAAACTCAAAAGCCAATTCGGGATCATTTACCTTAATGCCTGTTTCTTCTGCCGCTTCCCTGATCACTGTTTGACTGCCGGTTTCATCTATCCTCCTATGGCCTCCCGGAAAAACATAGTATTCATAACCTTCTTTAATTCTATGAATTAATAATATTTTCTTGTCCTTTATTACAATCCCGGCATGCCTTTCTCCTGAAACCCTAGTTTCCTCATCTTGGTGATATCTGCTCATCAATCATGATTATATCCTGCCGGTGAGCTTGGGGTTTCGTCGATACACTTATTCCTTTCCCCTAGACTCATTATGGTTGCCCCTCGACTGCGCTCAGGGTCTTCACTTCGCTTCGACTGAGGACTGCGTCGCGTTTCTCCCTCCTTGCAGGCATTAGTGTACGACCTTCGAACGATTTGGGAGAAATTGGAGA
>LCNU01000043.1 GCA_001001375.1 Candidatus Amesbacteria bacterium GW2011_GWC1_47_15
TATACTTCCCGCTTCAATCCTTTTCTTACATCCCAAGTACTTAGGTCGTCAACAACGGCCATAGCTACCTGTAGATTTAGGGAACTTTTTCTCTGGGCCAATCTTATCAGTATAGGTCCTGTCGATAATGGTGAAACTACCATATCATGCTCCGCTGGTTTCCGGTTTTCATCCTGTTTATTATTTCTCATCAGTATTTGCCAGGGATTTTGGTTCCATGCAATAGTCTTCATCCAGGATATCAGGTCTGTTCCATTATTTATTCCTCTGGCAGTGCATGCATAAAGATCTCCCCATCGTGAAGCGGTATCCGAAAGTAAGTCATTAAGAGATTCAATTGATTTATTAAGGCCAGCATTTGAAGTACCCCATTTAAGTAAAGCTACCCCTGTTAAACCATCCACCAGTTGTTCTGCATCCTCTAAAGCTTTTCCGGCAAAATACTCGGGTTTTTCTTCCAAAACTGCACCTCTGATCTGCCTCAGTCTGTGCAAAGTATCTTCCGCAAGCGTATACAAATCTTCGACAGCCATTCATCCGGATTTTATCGAAAATTAGAAGGTTTAGTCAAACTATAGGATTTCTTCTCAACCAGATGCCTACTACGCCCATCAATCCAATTCCTGTCACTGCCGCTCCGGCTGTGACTTCATCCGGCCAGTAGCGCATTTGTAAAATATGTACTCCTTCCGGTACTTCCACCCCCTGGAAACCAATGTCTGTTTGTTTAACTTCAACCTGTTGTCCGTCAACTTTCGCTTTCCAGCCCGTATCGTACCCGTTAGCGACTACCAGAAAGCTCCCCCCCGCTCCACCGGATACTCGAGCATCAACCCGGCCCCCCCGCTCTTCCCAGTTGTTTATTACCCCGTCGCTCCAATCCCGGTTAACCGGTCCTGTAATTACCGCTTCCGTCCGCGGATCAAAGTCTTTAACTTCCAATATTGCTGCCGCCTCATTATCATTTATTACTCCCTTGGTCCTGACGACAAAAAACCCTTTGTGTGTACTTCCCGGATTTTCCAAAATCAATGTTCTTCCCTCCCGATTGACTTCTTTCCACCCCGCCTGCATCAGTTCTTTTGCCTGAGGAGAATGATCCAAATCCGGTTCTTTAACTGTTAGATAGTACTTTATCCCCAGTGCATCCCAGTATTTCAGGTTCACGCTTCCCAGTTCCGAATATCTCCCCGCAGCGCTTAATACCGGCTGGTTTTCCGCCAGGTGAAAGAATCGGTTGTATGACAACAGCCGCATCGGATCATATCCTTCCACCCCGGACAGGCCGTAATATGCCCAGGTATTAGGGGGCATCACCGGTCCATATTGCCGTGCAATTCTCCCCTTTCCTGCATTGTCTATTAAGTAATTTATGGTGCCTGTCACCGGAAACACCAATCGCGCCGGCACGAACGGATTGTATTTCCTGAAATATCTCCCCAGATCCGGCGCCAGTAGTAGAAGCACAACCAGACCCCACGCTACCCTTTTTTTCCCGCCGACAAACACCAGCAGTATCCAGGTTCCCAATATGGCTATCGGAATCACACTGTTTCTCACTGCGGTAATCCTCCATGCTTCCTCCACGCCGCTCCAGGCAGCAATCGTGATAAAAATCAATATTACGGCGGCTATTCCCGTCTTTTTCCGGAAATCGCGATCTTCCAAATTCTCTATTCCGTAGGCCGCCAGTCCACCCGCTGCCAGTGCCATCACAAAAAACAGCCTTGTTGCGATCGAATATGTCAATAGTGGCAGGCCTGTCTGGTACAAAGCCCGGGATACAGGGTTGTTGTAGGCCAAAAGTACAATACCGGACCATAACATCAGGAAAAAATTCACTCCTTTTTTCTTTTTTGAAAACAGAAGCGCCAGGATTAAAGGTATGGACAACGTTCCCCAAAAACTTGAATACTCATGGTACCCAACTCGTGAATAATCATTGCCGGTCACGTGATTTCCGAAAAAATCCGCCGCCCACCACCGGATAATCTGCCCCCACGGGGACAGACCCCAGTCAAACTTTTCGATATATCTGTCCTGCCCGCGAATCGATTGGCTGTACAAGCCCCATGTCGGCACTAGTTGGATTCCCGCCAAAGCTGCTCCGAGCACACAGGCCAAAACTACTCCCGTCATCTTTGCCTTTCTCCATAGTGCATAAATCAATACCAAAGGCACGACATAGGTGAATATCTGTACCTGTCCCGCCAACCCTATGGCACCTAACCCTGCGGCTGCACCGGCCATAAACTTTCTCTTTCCTTTCAATACATATTCATCAATGCACCACATCACCCAGGGTAGCCCGGCTGCTGCCCATACTCCCGTCCCGAACTCCACCCAGGTAGTCATCAGCCCCCCGAAAGCGAAAACCAGGGAGCCGGCAGCTTTTGCCCACTGGCTCTTTACGTGGTTTCCCAAAAACAAATACATTGCAATTGCAGCAGCAGCCGTGGAACAAAAAATATACAAACTCCAACCTTTGTTTCCCAAAAACATCAGGATGTTTGCCGGAAAAAGTGCAGCCGAATGGAATGTGGCCAAAAGCGGTGTTCCTGAAAAAGTGTAAGGGTTCCACAAGGGCATCTGACCACGCATCAGGTAATCGATCGCTATTTTTTTCCAGACAAAAAACTGTCCGAATGCGTCAGATAAAAGGGAATTCTTTACCGGCACACCCACCTGGTATCCCCACTTGAAATCCAGCCAGGGAAAATACATGCCGGTAAGCCCGTCCGCCGGCAGAGGGACAAATCCTTTAAACCATATTTCCCAATACACCGCCGCGATTATTCCCAAAAGCAGTCCCGGCATTAAAATTTTTTTAGCCCTCTTCATCCGTCTTCCAAGTATATCGTTTTTCAGCTTGTTCTACTCCAAAATTTTATTCCCATCCCCCCAGCTCCTCCCGCAATTCTTTCAACTGATCCTCATAGGTTAGCAGGTTTTTTAAAAAATAAAGAGTAGGCATCCCCAATAAGGGTATGGAGATTAACATCACCAGAGTGGAATCATGGGAAGAGGCATATATCCCCGCCCAGATAAAACTTATGACAAACGTACCCGCCCATCTGAAATTTTTGCTTGCCTTCTTTTCTGCAGCCATAATTTCCTGCTTGGTCCTCTCTATCCCCATGCGCCGATTTTACACCGTGATTTACTTTCTCCCCATCACTTCATCAATCACATCATTAAGGTACTTGGTTTTAGCCTTTCCCAAATCATAATCCGCTCCATTCACTTTATGTCCGGCCAAGCCAATTATTTTTACTCTGGGTGCTACCCTTCGTGTTTCTTCGATGAACTGTTCCACGTTTAGTTCCTCGCCATACATGTCGACATCCACCGTCACCACATCCACTTTCATTCGTTTAAACCGGGCTATAGCCAGCATGGCCGCACCCGCGGACATAGCAGCCCCAACTAATTCATTACTTTTTAACTGCAGTACCATTTGTATCAGGTCCAGTAACAGTTGATCGTCTTCTACAGCAAAAACTCTCACTGGTTTCTTTTCTTTCATATGCGCATTTTACCGCAGTCTCAATCGGCAACCCTAATGCCATTATTAAATATATCGCTTCTGATTTCACCGGCCCTGACATAGCCTTCCTCACGCTTTGAATCCACAAAACCCACATCCAGATCCAGGTAATAAGGACCATTCCCAAAACTTTTTTTTAATCTTCGCATTATTTCGTAAATCCTCTTCAATTCTTCTCGAGAAATGCCCGGGGGATAGATAGCCAGGATATCAATATCCGATTCAGGATTAGCCATGTTTTTCGCCACAGATCCAATTACGAGTATTTCCTTTGGGGTTAAATTAGTCGTCTCCAGTTCTGATTGCAGTTTACGTATTGCTTGGGCCGCCAAAAACCTCCGCTTTTCCGATTCAACCGTCCCAATGACTGGATCCCTGTAATCACCCCTCTGGTAACCGTCATGATCGTACTCTACCAAACCTCTGCTATTGGCTTCCTCTATTCTATCTGCCATATTGATATTATACTATAAGTTTATGGTCTGGTCTCATTACCCTCTTTCCGGTTGAAAATCAGCCTCAATTTTGGTAAACTAAAAACGTTCTTTCATATAAGACACATGCGGGGTAGTGTAAAGCCGCACGGAAGGCTCATAATCTTCCAGACCGGGTGCGATTCCCGGCCCCGCAACAAGCGAACGAAGTGAGCGCAGTGGTGAACAAGCATTGCGAGTCGAATCCACAACGACGAAGTGAACACAGGTACGAAGTTCTGAGTTTATCGAAGGAATCTTGCCCTTTTTCATATTAAGCCATACTTATAAACCCGCCTTCAAGCGGGTTTTTTGATAATATAATGTTATCGTATCTGTGTCCTCCCCAAAAATTTCCCTGAAAAATCCCCTACTGCTCCTGGCCGTATGGCTTTTTTTTACTCAATCTTTCCAATGGATCACCTTCAACAGAATTCGCCTGACGGAAGCCGATAAAAAGGACTGCGATACCCGGATCAGTTGTTTGCGGTTTAATCCCCACCCCCTGGACTTTCTTCAGATGCACGCCCGCCAGGATTCTGAATGGTATTTTAATATTGCTTACCAGGGTTACAGCTTCTCCCCGGATCAGCAGTCAAACACCAATTTTTTCCCTCTTTATCCTGTGCTTATGAAGCTGGTCTATCCTCTGCTTGTCCCCTTTACTCCGGGTTTGACATTGTATTTTCGCTTTCTTCTCTCTGGTGTGCTTATTTCCCTGGTTTCGTTGTCCCTGGCTATTCCCCTTCTCTACCGCCTGCTCGCCCGTGAATCAGATCCGGACACGGCTTTATTGTCCGTCTTCCTCCTTCTGGCTTTCCCTGTCTCTTATTTCCTCACCGCCGTCTACTCCGAATCTTTATTCCTCCTGCTGATTGTCCTCTTCTTCTATTGTCTTCGGAATCAAAAGTTTTTTCTGGCAGGAATAGCCGGTTTATTTGCCGCGCTCACCCGATCCGTCGGACTGTTTCTGATTATCCCCCTTGGTATGGAGCTTTTCCGGTATTTGCGCTCCTCACAACGTAAAAGTATCTTATTGTATTTACCTCTGCTACTGATACCACTTGGCTCAGGCATCTTCAGTACTTACCTCTATGCCCGTTTTCACCGGCCGCTGGCATTTATCGAAGCGGCAGATAATTGGGGCCGCCGTCCGGGCATGATTACTTCCCTGTCAACTCAGTTCCGCCAGGCTCTGAACTTCTCATCCTCATCCGCTGCTAATTATTATCTGGAAATTTTTTATCTGCTTTTCGGTCTGGCCTCCGTCTTCCTGCTCCTCAAATCCCGCCGTCCGGAATGGACAGTTTGGTCAGTCATTTCTGTGATTTTCCCATTGACTACGGGTGTCCTTGTCAGCCAACCCCGATACACTTTGGTCCTCTTTCCCATTTTTTTTGCCTGGGTTGGTTTTCTGAAATCACGTCCCTTGCCGCAATATCTTTACCTTCT
>LCNU01000044.1 GCA_001001375.1 Candidatus Amesbacteria bacterium GW2011_GWC1_47_15
CTCTGATTGGGGTTTGTGGCTTGAAGCCGGCCACTTGATCAATAACTTTTTTCCAGAAGTCTGTTTTAATCATTTGATTCATGGGTTTGGTGGCTAACAGGTTTGCTTTACTGCCCCTCAGGGCCAGTCCCACAATATATTCCTCCACCACTTCCCTGCGGGATTTTTGCGTTTTGGTGCTTGGTGCTTGAAAATTATTTGGGTTTTGGTGCTTGGTGCTTGGTGCTTGAACTTTCGCCATCTGCTGGCGCACATCCTCTTCCTCCACCCCCAGTACCTCTGCCAGTTTCTTTACATAATGTGCTTTGACAATTTCGTCTTCGATATTCCTCCAGATCGGCAGTAGTTCCCGCCCAATCCGGGTTTTCCCTACTACATCCAGGCCGTGTCTGGACACCGCCGAATCCAGATAAAAATCGTAAACTACCACTGCTTTCTTGACTGCTTCTTTCCACCCGTCCGGGTCATCCGTCGCCCACTCCCCGGGATCTTTGTATTTTCTCCCCTTTCGTATATCTACCACCTTGACGATCAGCCCTAATTCAATTTGTCTATCTGTCAGGGCAGTCCCCCCCACCCCTACGCTGTTGGGTACACCTGCCTGCCAGGATCCGATTACGTCCATCTGCCCCTCCACCAGCACACTGGTGTTTTCCGCTTTAATAGCCGATCGCGCCAGGTCATATCCATAAAGTATCCCGCTTTTGTGATATATCTCCGTCTCCGGTGTATTTACGTATTTCCCCCCGGCTTTCTCATCTGCTCCCGGCATAACCCGGCCCGAAAAACCGACAGTCTGTCCCCTGGGATTATTCAAAGGGAACATTATCCTGTTCCTGAACCGGTCGTAATAACTTTGCTTCTTTGTCTCCTTGTCGCTTTGTGACTTAATCGCCAGTCCCGCTCTCTCTATATCTTCTTCTTTAAACCCTTTCTTTCCCGACAAATAGCTCAGCAGAAAATCCCAACCCTCGGGTGCGAAACCCAGTTTGAATATTTCGATCGCTTCATTTGTTACCCCCCTGTCTTTCAGGTATTCCCTGGCCTGTATCCCCAGATTATGTTTGGTCAGTACATAATGGTAATATTCCCCCGCCAGGTAGTTGGTTTGTAAAAGCGTGTCCTTCAGCTCCTCCTGCTGGCTTGGCCTGTAGCTAACCAGTTTCACGCCTACTCTGTCCGCCAGGTTCCTCAGCGCTTCCCCGAATTCCATCCCTTCAATCCTCTGCAGAAACGAGTAAGCATCTCCTCCCTCCCCGCATCCGAAACATTTAAAAATCTGCAGTTCCGGATTGACCATAAACGACGGGGTTTTTTCTCCATGAAACGGACAAAGCCCCTTGTAGTTTCTCCCCGCTCTTTTTAAAGGCACATATTCCTGTATCAGCTCCACAATATCCGTCTTTCCCTTGATCTCCTCCACCTGATCCATAACTGGCTAGATGTTACCATAAGGCAACTGTAAACTCGCGGTCCCGCTCCACTCTGTCCCGCACTTCAATTTTGCCGTTTACCGTCAATTGGTAGTCAAATCCTTCTATCCCCGGTTGTCGTTTTACCAGCACTGAATAACTGTTTTTATCCTCCGCCTGAGATTCAAGTTCCAATTCCGCACTCGCCGTACTTCCCGCATTTACCCTTACCCAAAACCCTACGGACTTAAGATCTTCCTCCACGTCCTCCGTGTGGTACATATCGTAGCTTCTCTCCTGCCGCAGTGAATTTGGGGAGGCAAAATCTGCCGGTACCGACTCCCTCAATATTCTTTCTCCTACTCCATCCTCAATTCTTATTCTCTTTATTCCGGTATTCCTGGGGACCACTGTCCTTACATAATTGAAGTAGTCCCCCCCCCAAAACTCCGGCGGCCGGGGGCTCGGGTACTGCCCGCTGTTTGCCCATTCTGTTTTTATTGTGTTTCTCAAACTTGAACTTTGACTTAGATTGTTTATCTCTTGATTAACTTTTCTCTGAATACAGCAGTTTGCTTTATTTGCTCCCAGATTGGTTTCCACTATGTATAAGTAATCCAGTCCGTGACGGAAACCCAAATCACCGCCCCATTTCCACAGTTCCGCTTCTTTCTGGGCTTCAGTGTCCTTTATCCACACTAATACCTGTCCGTCGTCCAACTCTGACTTTATCAATTTTATGATTTTAAATATCTCTGCCGGCTTTGCGCTTTTGGTTTTTTCCCACAGGGCTACTCCGGCTGCTCCCAGAAAATCTCTTTTTTGCGTCGATCCCGGTTTAAATCCGACTTCCGCCTCCGACTGTGCCAGTTGGTAAAAATTTTCTCTTGTTACCGTCGCGTCATAAGTCCGCACCTGTACCGGCTCCAATATGCCGATCAACCCGTTCACGGTCCCCAGATTCACGGTTATTATTCCGTCTATTCTTTCTTCCCCTCCCTGCTCCAGAAACCAGCCTATATCCTGGGCGGCTTTCCTGTAATCGATTTTCCAGTTTGCGTCCCGCAGTTTCCACCACCCCTGCCGGAATGATTCCTGCACCGGATACGGCGGTTCCACATGCCCCGGCAATTGTCCGTCCGGTTGATAGATATCGTGCACTCTCATTTCCTTCATTACCCCGTTTTTAAAAGTAATTTTTGCGTAGCTTCCCATAAAACCCCCGGTTGGCCGCAGTTCGGTATTGTTCCCGAAAATCAGTATATAGGTATCATCATCCGTCAGTTTTTCCAGATGGTTGACAAGCGGCAGTCCGTTGGTACACCACCTGAATGCTTTCCACTGGTATCGGCTCAAGACCCGGTTCTCACCCGACAATCCTTTCATTACTTTTAATACCACGCTGCCGCAGCCGCCTCCCGTGATCAAAAACGCCGCCGCCGCCAGACTAATACCCCACCACCATTGTCTTTTCATCCTTCCATATTATTCTATTCTCCCACAATCCTTCCATTAGCTGCCTGTTTGAAAATTCGTCGGTATGGATAATTACATAATCCACACCCGTTTTTTTCAGCTCGTTATCAAGTTCTGCGCTGGGATACTCCCTGTTCAGCCCCGTCAGCAACTTTTCTCTTTCCTTGGGCATAAATCCCGAATATCCATTGATCAGCTTTTTTCCGTGTTCCAGACTGTAGAGCATTCTCCCGGTTTCCAGGTTTTCATCTGCCGCCGGCAGTTCCAGGATCACTTCCCCCGGCTGGTTTTTTAACCATGCATAAACCGGCGGCGGATTTTTAATATCCGGCAATTCCCGGTAATTGATCAGCCTCGTCCCCCCTGTTACGGCCACAAATATCGCCCCCGCAATTCCGATGAGCCTTTTGTCTTTAAATGATAAATGGTTAAATGGTAAATGGCTAAATCCTAGGGCAATAATGCCCGAGGCCGCCCATCCGAAAAGCCAAATCCACCTGGACGGCACCCGGAAAGCTTCCATCCCCGGTACCAGGTAATAGACAGCCGCATATGGCAGCGGCACTGGCAACTTTCCGGCAATTTTGACCGTCTTTTCGTTCCATTTCAATACCGGCCCCATCGCCATAATCAGGCTGATTACGGCAACCGCCCCCAACCACTTTATGTTTTTATTTATTTTGATTTTTTTTGATTTTTGAATTTGATTGAAAATCTTAAACACTGCCGCTCCCAGCAATACGTACAATCCCGGGCTCCAAAATACTCCCCACACATCATTCACGTTTAATCCTCCGTGTGCCGCATCCCTTATCGTTCTTTGAAATCCCGTTTCCCGGGAAACTGTCATATACGCCCGTAAAGGTAAAAAAGAAATTGCCGCAAAAAGAAATCCTGCCATCGCAATTCTTTTTCTATTACTGATATATAACTTAAACATCGAGCGATGAAGATTGAACATCATGTAGGTACCGACCAGGACCAGAGAAAAGTATACCGGCAATATACTCTCCCATATTTGCGCCCCCAATATCCCCGCTCCCAGAAATAGTTTCCAGTTTTTCTTGTCTTCTATCCATGAACAAAGCAGCCATGAACCTGTCAACCAGTATTGCATGCTCCACATCTGCAGATGCACCTGATAATGCCACCGGATCTGCGAAAGTCCGAAAACAATCGTCCCCGCTACGGTTCCCCAACGCGATGTTTTTGCCAGCCTTATCCAAAATAGATATGTAATTATCATCGTCAGCACTTGCCCGGTAAGCATGGTCACCCCGGGTGTTATCAGCCGGTTACCGCTCAGAATTACAGGTAGAAAAGCAAAAAGGGCAGATATGAAAAACATCTCCGAATAGGCCATTACATTTCTATAAGGGTAAAATATGTTCCCGTCGAATAAACCGTTTTTGTTACCCGAATCAAACCCGGAGTGTAATTTGGTTATTGTTTGGTTTGTGATCCATGCAATCAATTCCCCGTCAGTACCGTAATCCGCAACTGTTGCCGGATTAATAACCACCGGCCATACGCTCCAAACTCCCACCGCCGTCACCAATAATAATGGAAACAATTTCTGAAAGATCAATTTTTTATTCTAATACTTTGTGTTTTGAGTTTTAAACTGATTATTCCTGCCATAAATATATATGTCACAATCAACTTGGGTCGGAAATCCAATTGAGTTAACACCGCTGCCATCGACCCCAGGCTTATGGTACTCAATGTCTCTCCCCAACCTCTTTTTTGCCACCGGAAAAATATCGATGTCATCATGGCAATAAATGCCGGGAACAAATACCGGAAATCGGAGAGTACGTTACCAATGCCCGCCGGCATAAATAAATACATCCAAAACATTACTGCCCCCAACCGCCCAAGTTTATCCCGGCCAAACATTACTGCCAGGGGGGCCAGGCCCCATATCAGATATTCCGAAAACAGCGCTTCTATCACCAGTCTTACTCCGCCGGGATGGTAGACGAGGATTCTCCACACGATCGGCAGGTCTTCTCCCCTGTTCTGCACCCATCCCATCACCGTTGTCTCATACGGCAGGGGCATAAAGCTGCCCGTAAATACCAAGTTTCTGAAATACCACAATCCGCCGGTTGCTCCCGCAATTATCAAAAATGTTAAACCGTTTTTCCAATTTATAAATCTCAGCCATTCTCTGCCGTAAAATGCCGGCAGCAGCAATGCATATACCACCCCGGACAGTTTCGTCCCTGCCAAGAGTCCCAGCCACAAACCCAGTTCTGTAATACTTTTGATACTTCTTTCGGGATTTAGTATTCTAATCAGTGCCTCCGTCCAAAATACTGCCAGCCAGATATCCACCGTCTGGGTCGGTAATAGCCGCACCACCGAATTTAAAAGCGCTACCGAAGCCGCCAGCATTACTGCCATGCCGGACATCAAACCCAGCTTCTTTCCCAGCCTTTTCACTGCCCAAAACAACCAAACCCATGCTAGTACGTTATATAGGTTAACCGGTATTTTGGTTGCTGTCATCGCCGCCAAAATCGCTTCCCCCCACGCCGGATAATAAAAAAACGGGTCGGAAAAAGTCTCCCTCCTCCATGCATCGCCGTTCAAAATCCGCTGCGCGATCGGTATGTGATACGCCAGACTGTCCCCTTCCCATGCTGCCGTCGTCAGCCCTACGAAAACGTGATACACCAGTACCAGACCCCAAATCGCCATCGCCACCCGCGCCAGGTACTTCATTGTTGTTGCTATTTTACCAGTACCTCTTATTCCGTTGGAATTCTATTCCGATCTTTCAGTTTTCCAAAAACAAGTCCTCGATGCTCTTTAGCTCTTTCTCGCATCCGGGAAACCTGATTTCTTTTTCCCGTCCGTCCAAAACTATTTTGAAAGTGGCGCCGTAATCCAATACCAGCGGCGCCTGACAATTTTTATCCCCGGAACCATAGAGTTTGGTCCTCTGCTCGCACGGCTCTCCCTGGAGAGGGCACGGCCCCCACCATTCATCTTTCTCAAAGATTATCTGTTCTGAAAGTAGCATCGTATTTTTATCGTAGGATATTTTTTTATTTTGATACTTGTTGTACGCAAACAATGCTCCCGCAACAATAAGTAAAAGAGCAAGTCCTGTTAAATACTTCATGGCTTGAATATATTCTACCAACAAATAGTCTCCGTCGCTGATAACTTTGGCGGCCAAAGTATCATATCCTACCAGAATCGCAAATAACCATTAGCGGAGAGGGAGGGATTCGAACCCTCGGTGAACTTGCGCCCACATACGCTCTCCAAGCGTACGCACTAGACCGCTATGCGACCTCTCCTCGGAAAACGATCTCAATTATAGCCTGAATTGCACGCCCCAACTACTCTTAAATCGCTACTCGGCTGGCCCACAATCTTATCCTAATAAAACCCGAATTCTAAAGTCAATAAGCAGATTACTTCTTTCTTCCCACCGCCAGCAAAGATACCCCCACCGGGAAATTAATCCATCGTGACAGCCAAATCTCCAATCCGAAAACCCCGGTAAGGATGCTGTTTATCGGTCCCGTTTTCGCAATATCAAAGTTGATCCGTGAGTCATATTCCCCCAGCCGGCTGAATGCCGGTAGACGCGACAGGATTCGCACCGCTGCAATCGGTCCGAATAAAAACACGTTAAAGTGTTTCAAAGTTTCCACCTGCAGTCCTTCTTCCTGAAGCAGCTGCCGGAGATGCCGCGATCGGTATCTCCGAACATGCCCCTGCAGACTGTCGTGTTTGGACCAGATCCACGGTATCGCCGGCACGGTAATTACCACTACACCGCCGGGTTTCAACACCCTGCGTGCTTCTTTTATGGCCTTGCTGTCTTTTTCTACGTGCTCCAATACATCCAGAAAAGCCACCGCATCAAACACCTTATTGCGGAAAGGCAGTTTCGTTGCGTCTGCGGGTAATACTTTGGTGTGCCCGGCTTTTCGGCAAATAGTCACTGCCTCCGGCAGGTTGTCTATTCCCCATACTTCCCCGTATTTTTGGAGAAATTTTATCGTGTTGCCCGTTCCGCATCCCACGTCCAGTATCTTCAGGGTGCCTTCATTGTTCTTCTCTTTCTTGAGTACTCCGGCCAATATTTTTCTTCGTCCGGCAAACCACCAGTGAAAACCCTCTACCTCTTCAAAAATATCTATTAGTCTTTTATTCATATTTCACATGTTTATTTATTTTCTCCCTGTCTTCTGAAAAGCACAGCCCATTTATCTTCATACTCCCTGATCCATCCCTTCTCCGCGAGCCGTTTTTCCAAAGGGACTACCTCCGGGAACTTGCCTTTTATTAATCTGTCCAGCCAGCCTGTGTCTTCCTGCTCCTCTTCTCTCCCCCACAACACCCATTTTACTTGATTAGTATCAAGCACTTCTTCCCACCCCTCAGACCCTTCAGCTACTTTTAAATAATCCTGGAAAGCCCAGTCGCTTTCTCCTTCCGGCGCCTCCCACCGCCAGCCTGCCATGCGCCCGTCCACAAACACTTTCCTGTCCGGGATTTTCCATATAAGATACCCTCCCCACCCGTATTCCGCCATAACGCGTTCGGAGATTGGTATCTCTTCAACAATCCTGACCGCTTCTGTAGGATAAAACTTTCCTTCACGCATATTCAAAGCATTCTTCCAATCCACGGCCGTCTCTACAACAAATAAAACTGCTGCCATGACTGTCAGCATCTGATAAAATTTTTGCCATCGCCGCTTCATTTCCTTTTCCTTCCCGAACTCCTCCTCCATCCATGAAAATCCTTTGACCGTAAACGGTATCGCAGCAACAGCAAACAGGCTCATATGCCTGAGGGCAGTAATTCCCGATAAAAACAGTCCTGCCAGTAGTCCTGCTTCCCACAACTTAACCCTCTCCCTGTACCTATAGACTACTGAAGCCGCCAGTGTCCCCAGTATCCAGTAACTCATTTCTGCCTGCGCCCAAAACGGCTGCCATTCCATTATGGTTTTTCTGAAAAAACCACTCAGTGCCGCCTGGGATATCACTTCTTGCCACAGCCTCCAGCCGTTTGGGTTGGCAAAGGTTGCCGCCAGGCCAGTCAGCCATATCACCCCGTCCTGCAGCTTAAACTTTTTTTCCTGTACTGCCCGCAATCCCAGTATGAGAGCCGAGACTGCAATTCCCACAGGAAAACCGCCGTGCAGGTTAGCCCACAACAGCATCACTGCCGGCCATACCCACTTCCACTTATCCCAGCGCCTCATATCCTCAAACAGCCTCAGAACCAATGTCAAAAACACCCAGTCCAGGATTTGCGGCCGCACACCCCCCCGATGGATCAGTACGCCGGCAGACAGCAGCACAGGCACCGCCATCCATTTTCCCTTGCTTCCTGCTGCCGCAATTACCAGCGCGGCCACCGTTATACCCGCTCCGATAATGGCCAGTCCTGTCATCCCCGTAAACCCATACAATTTATATATCCCCCAATTGGTCAGCCATTCATGGTCTACAAAAGGAAAGCTGGGCATGGTATAGGAAAAAGGGTCTGTATTAGGCACACCTGTTAGCGAAATTATCTGCCCCATACGCAGGTGCCAACCGAAATCCGGATCCAGTACCCATATCCCGCGCGAAAGAAAAGCTGCCCCCACAGCCAGCATTACCAGTAAATGTCCCGCTTTTATCCTTAAATCCATCCCCCAATTGTATCAGTCCTTTAAGTCGGTTTTGAATCCAAAAGGTGATAAAATTAGCTTCGGTAGTGTGTCTGCACCCGTAGTTCAATGGATAGAATAAGGGCTTGCGGAGCCTTTGATGATGGTTCGATTCCATCCGGGTGCACTAAAAGGAGGAGTGCAGGGAATGGTAACCGGACGCTCTCGAAAAGCGTTGCCGTAATACGGCGTGTGGGTTCGAGCCCCACCTCCTCCGCCAGGCTCCCATAGCTTAACGGATAAAGTAGCAGTTTCCGGAACTGCTGATACAGGTTCGATTCCTGTTGGGAGCACCTAATTTATATCTTTTCTTCCAGGGGAAACTTCTCTTCCATCCACTTGCCCATTTTGTCCAAGGCAGTGTCGGGAGGTTTTTCCATCAGTAGGTATTTGGACATCTCCCCTTCCACTGCTTCACGGTTCTTACCCATAGGCAGTATCAGTCTCCCTCCCAGTACCATCGGAGTCTCCACAATCATCAGATCGTGGTCCCATTTCTGTTCTACCCACCACCGGACAAGCGTGTCCCAAGTATACAGGCTGCCGTGAGCTCTCACCCCCCGCGTGGTCAGGGAATATTCCGCTTCTTCAGGCGGCACCGTCGTCCACATGTAATATGCAAACACCAGTGCAGCCACCACCGCGATCAACACCCATTCTCCCGCGATCACCAGTATAAACGCTACCAAAATGGCAATTACCATCGGTACGGTCAGCGCCCGTTTTTCTTTGGATCGAAACGGTCTGGAAGGAGCCTTCCAGGTCAGGAGTGTCTTTTCCTGCTCTATCCTCTGTGTTTGTTCAATTGCCATATCACCCTCCAATATATCACAAATTCATACCCGGCGAATGATATAATTTAAAAGCAGATCCGAGGCTATTTTTTCTTGGAGAGGTCGCCTAGAGGCCTATGGCAGAAGTCTTGAAAACTTCCAGGGGAAACCCTCGTGGGTTCGAATCCCACCCTCTCCGCCTACGTCCGCCGGAGCCTTCAAGTGCAGGCGGATTGCCCGAGATTTTTTTACTATTCATTGTTTAAGTGTTTTTTCATCTGGCGGACTACGGCGGATAAATCCGCCTTCTGGTGTAGAATTAACTGTGTTTTATGTTTATTTCCTTGAGAACAAAGACAAAAATTCTTATGTTGGTTGTACTAATGATTTGAAAGATAGGCTCGAAAGACACAACAAAGGGTATGTTGAAGCTACTAAAGATAAAAGACCGTGGAAATTAGTTGCGTATTTTGCGTTTAGTGAAGAAATAGTGGCTTTTCGATTTGAGAAATACATGAAAACCGGATCAGGGAGAGAATTTATAAAAAGACACATTAAGTGGAATGACATTGTATAATTAGCCATGAATTACAAAGATTTCTTAAGACCAGGCAAGGGAGCTGCAGACATAACTCCACTATTAAATAACAGGGCTGCTTTTAATAGCCTAATTGACGACTTGATTAGTTTGTTTGTAAGTATTCAAATTGATAAAGTAGCATGTGTTGAAGGCCGAGGGTTTTTGCTGGGTGCACCGGTAGCGTATGGCTTAAAAGTAGGCTTGGTTCCAATAAGGTCTCTGGGAAAATTAAATAATAAAGTTTTTTCGGAAACATTAATTGATTATTCCGGAAAAGAAAAGGCTTTGGAAATACATGAGGATGCAATTAATACAAGCGAAAAAATATTGTTGATTGATGATTGGGTAGAAACGGGAGCAACAATTAAAGCAGCGATCAAGTTGATTGAAAAATGCGGAGGTAAGGTTGTGGGAATTGGAGCTTTTATGGATGACACAAAAGATGACCTAAGAGAAGAATTAAAAAAGTATAACTATCAATACCTGGAAAAAGTGGTTGCTGATGATAAATTTTGATCAACAAAATAGGTTCTAACAGCGTCAATGGTTGCCCGCAAGGTTGGGCTCATTGCGTCCCGTCCCCTCCGCAATAGTTTTAAATTTGTTATACTGTTTATATGGCAATTACCCAAAACTTTTACATTCAAAAAGTACGCTCCCCGGTACTGGAAAACCTTCAGGAAAATTCTATTTAAAAAAATATCAAATGCGGAGGATGTGGGAGTCGAACCCACCGAAGACTTGCGCCTTCATGGTTTAGCAAACCATTCCCTCAACCGTTCGGGATATCCTCCTGATGTGCCTCATTTTCTCAGAAATCCAGGCCAAAATCCACTTCAATTGGCTTTGATTTGGGTATAATTCGCTGATATGCCCAAAAAACACACTCTTACCCGCGGCCGTCAGGCCTTCCTGGATTATTACACCAAATTACTGCCTCAGTTTGATACTCCGGAAAAGCTTAATGCCTACCTCACAACCAAAAACCCGCAGGTTATTCTTGTTTCCCCGATTCACGAGTCTCAAATCTCTGGTCTCTGGCACAAAGCTGGCCTGGATTGGTCCCCCCTCCCTTGGTTCCCCCACACGCTTGTCTGGCCAAAAAACGTATTACCCGGCACCTCGCTACCGGGTTTCCGGGAGGGCTGGCTATACCCCCTCAATCCCTCTTCCCTCCTGCCAGTATTGGCCATGCAACCACAACCTGGGCAGTCTATCCTGGATGCAGCCGCGGCTCCTGGTGGCAAGACGCTGGCGATCCTCAATTTTCTCTATCCTAAACCGGTCTCTCTCATTGCCAACGACGTATCCCTCCCCCGCTTCAAACGTCTTCGCACGGTTCTCAAGCGCTTTGGGTTCCCGGAAGTCGTCACCGCCCGCCACCCCATCCAGGCTTTGCCCCATATCCTCACGGCCGGTTCCTTCGACAAGATCCTTCTGGACGCCCCCTGCAGCAGTGAAAAGCACGTCTACAACTCCAAGCGTCACCTCAAGATCTGGTCGGAAAACCGTATTACCACCCTTGCCCACCTGCAGAAACTGCTGGTGGATTCCCTCCTTCCCCTCTTAAAACCCGGCGGTACCCTGGTCTATAGCACTTGTGCCCTCGCACCACAGGAAAACGAAGGAGTTGTGGAATACACCCTCTCCCGCCACCCTCTCATCTCGCCAGTACCAGTCCCCACACTTTCTTTACCCCGCCCTGTTTCAGCGTCCTGGCACACTCATTCATCGTCGCCCCGGTCGTCCACACGTCATCCACCAGCAAAATGTTCTTAAATCTTGAACCATGAATCTTAATTCTTGAATCAAAAGCAAAAGCCCCTGCCATACTCCTCAGCCTCTCCTCCCTCTTCCTCCCCACCTGCCTCCCCGCATCTTTGATCCTGACCAGTATGTCTTGTGTATTCAACCCCCATCTCAAGCCCAGACTTTGACTGATTACTTTTGCCTGGTTAAATCCTCTCTCCCTCAGCCTGCTTGGATGAAGAGGCACCGGCACCATTAACGGCCGTCCTATACTTACCTGAAGCAATCAGTTTCCGGGCTATGCCTTCATACGCCCAAAGGCAAGTCACACCGGTCAAAGGGCTTTTCTCCGTACAATACACATGCTTCAGGCCATATCTGCTGGCCCGGACGCATCCCGGACAGATCTGCTCCTCCTCCCACATGCCTATCTCACATTCTTCACACACATAACCCCCGCCCTTGCCGCACCCCGCACAGTGCTTTGGAAACAGCATATCCAGAAACCAATTTGAGACTGTCATTCTTACAAATCCCCAGGATGAATTTACGCATTAATTACATGCGTCTTTATGCAATTTTAACCCTTCCATGGTTAAATCGGGCCGTATCCTTAAAAACTGGACTTTTCAGCCCTAAAATACTATAATCAGACCCGTTCCTTGGGGATGCCGGGAATCGATGAACTGGTACCTTGAAAATTCGGCAAGCCGAGTTTGAACACCACTCGTAAAACAGGTTCAAATCCTAAGTGTCAACACTATGAAGACACGCATGGAGGGTTTTCTCGCAAAGATAAACCCCTTCATGTCCGTTCGCCCCGTATACGCCTATAACGCTTAAGCCGGGACGAAAGGCGTCTCACTTTGCCTCTCCGAAGCAATTTGAGGCGAATACCCTCGGAGTGCTCCCAGCCTGATGGTGCCCCCGATTAAGCCCGCAGCTGTGGAAAAGATTAAATTAATCGACCCCCCTCGCCGCAAGGCGGGGTAAAGCTTGTAACCAACCGGATTCCAAAACCAATTCAGATGAGGGTTCAACTCCCTCCATCTCCACTCTTCGCCCCTACTTCATACGTAGGGGCTACGAAGTGGCACAGCCACATTTCACGCAAATAATCTTCCGGGTAGAGTAAGCGAAGAGTGTCCCAAACGAAGCCTTCAGGCGAAGTGGGGCGTACTTTATACTATTTCTGTGTATTATTCTTATATTCTGTTACTATCAAATAATACTTATTACACCGGTTTCTCTTCTGATCTTAAACACCGTATAGAAGAACACCAAAAAGGACTTGTGGCCCAAACAAGAAACTCTAGGCCTGTTAAACTCATATATTACTCGGCATTTGTTTCCAAAAAGAAAGCCTTGGATTTTGAAAAATACCTAAAAACTTATTCTGGTTTTGCCTTTCGTAACAAACGTCTGGTCTAACCTTTTACCTCTTGTTTCTCCATTCCCTTTCCGTATCCCTGGCTTCATCCCTCTTTTGGACTTTTTCTCTCTTCTCGTACTTCCGTTTTCCTCGGGCTAGCGCTATTTCAAGCTTAACCCTTGGTCCTCGGGTATATAGAGCGGTCGGTACCAAGGTCATCCTCCCCTGTTTCATCTTGCTCAGGAGTATGGTCAGCTCTTCCATGTGAATGAGCAGCTTTCTTGACCTGTCAGGTTCGTATCCCTCGTCCGATGCGAACTTATAAGGGAATATATGCATGTTCACCACATATGCTTCGGTTTTTGCATCTATTTTAATATGCGCTCCGTCCAATTTGACATGTCCCGCCCGTGCCGCTTTGGCCTCAGCCCCTGTGAGCACCACTCCCGCCTCTACTCTGTCGGAAAGTTCATAATCAAACTGTGCTTTTTTATTAATTACTTTCATATGGATATCTCAAATATTTTACTTCCTCCCGTCACGTATATTTTTCCCTTTTCAGAGTCGAGGGCAATATCAATGGCGTTCCTGAATTCTTCGGCCTCCAGCTGTTTTTCGTATTCACCGTTCTTTTTAAGGATAATGATCCGGCCGTTATCCTGATCCAGGATATACAGTTTTTCTGTCTCTTCGTTTGTTTCCAGAACTGCTCTCTCTCCCCACTCCGCCTCCAGTCCGGTTACCATTACCGTCTCTCCCGCTCCTTGGGTAAACTTCGCCAGGTTACCCTTACCGATTCCCCATATGCTCCCATCTATCGCCATGTTGCCCAGGCCGGAACTTAGGCTCAAACTGTCCTCTTCTATCCAATCCTGTTTCTTCCCGTAACCCTCTCCCGCCGCGGGATATCTCCATATCTTGTTGACCCCGTCCTTTTCCGCCAGCAGATATATGTTGCCCCCGAACATCTCCATATCATGCACTTCCCCCCACTCCCCATCTTTTTCTATTTTTGTTGAACATTGAACACTGGTCATTGAACATTCGATTATTCCCTTGTCTTGAGCCCACACCGCTCCTCTTCCGGGGTACGCCGCCAGCAGTTTGCCGCCTCCGAGCTGCTCGCTTCCGCCGACTATCTTTCCTGCACCTGAAACGGGATTTATCTCCGCCAGTCTTTCTTGTTTGTCATCCAATATCAGTAGTTTGCCTTCGCTGAATTCGATTTTCTTTCCGGTCATCTCTGCACGTAACAGCGACAAGTCTGTCACTTCCCGCAAATTAACTTGTATTACTCCGGATGCCGCCCCCAGCACCCGGGAATATTCTTCTCCCACAGCCGCGATTCGGGAGTCTTTTACCCCTTTTCCCGCCAGCATTTCCAGGTCCCCCTTCAACTCTGTCAGAATTTGCCTGCTTCTGGTGTCGTTCAGTCCTACCAGGGCTTTCGCTTCATTAAACTTTGTTATTACGGCTTCGATTTTTTGGCCGGTTTCACTCTGCCTGGCTTCTATTTTTTCACTTCTCCATTTGCCCGCCCCCCCCAATATCAGGGTCAGTACCAGAAATACAATTCCCGCAGCAGCAGCTTTTTTTCTTCCGGATGTTTTCTCTGCCTGCCCCACATAAATCGTTCTCGACCCGGGGATGATCCTTTGTTTTATCCGTCCGGCCCAGCTGCCGATCCTGTCTGCTGCTGTTTCCCTTCCCCTGATAATAATTTTTCTTTTCTGTTCCACCGGTTGCGCCTTCATTTCTTCCCCCGCTTTTTCCCCGACGTCGGTAAAGGATTTCAAATTATAAATTCTAATAATTGCTCCCGCTTCCCCACCTTTGCCTCCCCCTCTTTCCACTGCTCCCAGTGTTTCCGCAATCGCTTGCGTATCCCCGGCTCCGCTTTCCACCGCTGCCTTCAAAACCCCCTCCGGCAGATTTTCCCAGAAAAAACTGTTGCCCAGGACAATCATCTGCCCCTCCCTGGCCCAAGCGCTGAAACTTTTGACGCCTCTCTCTCCATCTGTGCCCCACGGTTTTTGTATCCACCCGCCGTTGGCTCCTTGGCATACCCATATTCCCATCCCGTTGGTAATTGCCAGATATATTGCTTCACCCGCCACTACCCCCGCCCCGATTTCTGCGTCACCCGTCTCCTGCGCTGTATTCTCTACTGCTGATTTCAATCCGGCCAAAATTTCTCCCTCCCGGCCGTAATACAACTCGTAAATTCTGGTCAGAAGCTCCCGGCCTGCTTCCGCTGCTGCCACCCCTTCCCCGCCCAGGCTTGCTGCAACTATTAGTTTACCCTTTTGTTTCAGTCTCTCTTCATCGTCCACGGCAAACTCGTGCACCAGACCTCGCTGTTTTCCCGGTATGCCGATAATTTTACCTGTCTGTGCCGTAAACATAAATCAGAGTTTTCTCCCTTCGTGTTTTGTCTGCCTCCTCCCTGAATCAAGAATACCACAGCTTGTCCCAGCTTCATATCAAAATCAGCAAGACTATCACCCCGATAGTCATCAATAGATGCGCCCATGCCAGCAGTTTAACCACTCCGTTGGCGTCGGCCTCCACCGACTCGGTCATAATCCCCACCTGTTTTACTATTACCAGGGCAAACACCATGTAGAGTATCAACCCTACGATCATAAACGCTTTCACTACCATCCAGGGGCTTACCCCCATAAAGCTTTTAAGTAATTGCACTCCGATTAATTCGTTATTCACCCCGCTCCCTCCTTTTTTCCAGCTCTTCGGACAATTGGGAAATAATATTGACTACTTTGTCCGGGTAAGGGACAGCCAAAGCCTCCAGCGTAGACTTTTCCGCCGCAGTGGACACATGCACATCGCCGTAGCGAAACATCGACCGCAGTATTCCCCCCACAGCCATCGTCGGCTCTTCAATGTGGTTTAGGTTTGCGTAAGACACCACCCGGTATAGCAGATTGACAAAGTCGATATCCACCATCCGCTCGTTGGTAATAATAAACACCGAATAATACCAGTTTAAAAACTTCTCAAAAGCAAACCCCAAAGTTACCAGGTACCACATCAGTTTGCCTGCAAAAAAAAGGTTTCCCGGTACCATGGCAAACGCCCCCGTAACTTCCAAAACACCCGGCAGTATCAGCATCAGGACGGCAGTCATTATCCATTTGATATTGGTGATCGGATGCGCACGCAAAAGCAGCACCACTTCTTCATCTTCCTGCTCGTTTACAAATCTCTTCTCCGGCTT
>LCNU01000045.1 GCA_001001375.1 Candidatus Amesbacteria bacterium GW2011_GWC1_47_15
ATTCGTTTGCCCCGGCTTTTCTCCCAAAGTAGAAAAAGTTGCCTGAATGGTATAAAATATAAGTACAGGACGAGGTTAAATTTCCGGTCTATGAAAGAAACCCTTTCCCGGTCAATAATAAAGTTCATCTCCGGTGACCTCCGTGATCCTGCTTGTATCTCTCCCGGAGAATTGGATTGGGAAAATCATCCGGATCAGGTCCCCGTTACCGTTTCAGTTCCCGTTCGCGCCCCGATAATTAAAGACAAACCCATGCCTGTAAAGCGATTTAAACCCGTTATCCTTTCCGGTTTGCGTTTAATTTCTGCATCTCGCAGTCAAGGAAGTTGATAGCTCCTGCCATCAATATCGGGTCGTTTTTTTTATAAGCATTATTTAAAAGCCGCAAGGCTTTTTTTGCCAAATCCTCGGGTATCTCCCCGGACCGAAATTTCTTCTCGTATTTTCGTACTTTAGTCCTGCCTGGTATCAAAGTTTCCGTCACTGCGGTTTTCTGACCAAACTTGTCCATCGTCGATTTCAACTTCTGCTCAAAGAAGTGTGAAGCGCAAAGCGCCATAATTCCCACACCTATCGCCGGTCTTTCACAGTCCGGACTTACACATTCTCTGCTGACCATTTGCTCTAGTCTTTGGGGCATTTATCGGTTTGAACTGATTATATCTGTACTCACCTGGAGTGTTCAATCAACAAATTGGTAATTGAAAATTGGTAATTAAAAATTAATAATTGTTTCGTGTCTCTCATCGAAATTGACTACAAAGAACCCAAATTCCATGGCTGGACTATAGTAGAGCTGGTGGATGAGCAGACGCGCGGGATTACTCGCTTTCTCAAGCCCGGCGACCATCTTCTGGAACTCAAATTAAAAGCCCTGGGCGCTATGGGTATGCACAGCCTCTTTTCCGGAGATATCCGGCCCGAAGACCTATGCGGCTGCAGCTTGAAAAACCCGGACGGTATGAAAGCTTTGGCTTCAGGTCTTTTACCGGTCGACGGGAGCAATCAGGTTCACAATGTCACCGTCTACCTGTCCGGAATCTGCCGGGTTTTAGCCGGTGACGATCCCGGTCTGACCAGAGCCGTATCCGCCATCCTTTCTTCCTGAAGAGTGCACACCTCGGGGGTGGAATTTCATTAAAACTGATAAAATTATAATGTCATGTCTATTTCCAACGTCCTCATTCTCCACGGCTGCCCCTTCGACGCGGAAATGGCTATGGATCCCCAATCCCGTACTTATGACAAACATTGGCTTCCCTGGCTTCGGGACCGGCTTGTTTCCGGCGGCCTTAAAGCAGTAATGCCTCTCATGCCATCACCTTGGCAACCGGATTACGAAAAGTTCAAAATAGAAATTGAAAAAAATTCAGTCACGCCGGAAACAGTCCTCGTCGGCCACAGTTGCGGTTGTGCTTTTTTTGTCCGCTGGCTGGGTGAGACAAAAAGGCAGGTTGGGAAACTCATCCTGGTAGCTCCCTGGAAAATCCCGGATCGTTCAAACCTCGCCAGTGTCGCTTTTTACAGTTACGATATCGACCGGACCATCAAGGACAGGGTAGGGGAGGTGGTAATTTTTACGTCAGACAATGAAGAGCGGGACGGCAAATTAAGTGTCCGCCTCTTCCACGACAGTCTGGGAGGCAGAATAATCGAGCTTCCCGGCCGCGGCCATTACACTCAGGGAGACATGGGCACCGTCGAATTCCCCGAACTCCTCCGCGAAATCATCCCATAAGAGTGCACACCTCGGGGGTGTGCGCCGCTAGATACTTGTTCTAAGCTCAGTCGAAGGATTAAGCATTGATTATTTATTTAATGTACCCTTGTGAACGCCTCCTCCCGTTGTCCGTCAGCAGGTGGCCGCATACACTACCCCCGCACCATCAATTTCGTGGACGATCTGCCCAAGACCAAATCCATCAAGATCCTCCGCCGGGCATAATAACATCACCATGCCAGTTGTGCAGATTTCTTTACAATTTCAGTTGCAGCTGCCCGTTGATCAGGAGAAACAATATATCCAACCGATTTTTCGTTCTTCCCAATAAGCATATCTCTTCTCCCGTTAATTCTTGATTTCTCATTACTTCATTAATAATTAAATTAATCCGGACAAATTCTCTTGCATCTTCAGGTACATTCAGGTTGCTGAATTCTCCAAATCCTGTCCCCATCATCGCATTTGGGATCAACTCCTTCCATAACTCGTTTAAAATTTTTTCTTCTTCACCCCGGTTATACATTTTCTAAAGTTGATAATACCAGAACCAGGCTGACTTATACTTTACCCATGCAGCTCCAATTGGAGGACTTATTTCCGGAATTAGACCGTCTTCAATCCTTATACGGCGATCCTGATTCCTTGCCCGTCTATGGCGCCGGCTGCATCTCCCGCCCCCGGATGGTTTTAATATTCATAAATCCTACCGCCAGAAATATTTCCTCCCGCCCTTCATGGTCCGGTATGCGCGCCCCCTGGTTGGGGACCAAAAATATCTGGAAATTATTTTTCCGACTGAAATTAATCGGCCCCGAAGATTTTCGCCATACTCAAACTCTCCCGTCAGATGGTTGGCCCGAAGCTTTTGCCCGCAGGTTATATCGCCGGATTTCCGAAAACGGAGTATATGTTACAAATCTGGCTAAATGCACTCAAATTGATGCCAGACCACTTCCTGACAAGATCTTTCGTGCTTACATGGAATCAATGCATCGGGAAATTATTTCTCTCCATCCGGACAAAATAATTGCCTTCGGAGGCCAGGTCAGCTCCCTTATTCTGGGTAAAAAAATCAAAGTTTCCACCCTGGCCGGTTCCGTTGAAGATTTGGTGATCGACAATATCCATTTTGCATTTCATCCAGTCTGGTATCCGGTAGGACAAGGTATGCGCAATATGGATAAATCCTTCAAGCTCCTCCGCCGGCTGTTGCGCCCTTCGAAGCATTAGCAAAGTAGGGCTTCATCTTCCGGTTCATCCTTTAAGTATACTGTTTTCGTGCGCCGGGATTAATCTGACTCTCAAAAAATTAAACACCAGTCCTGAGCTTGCCGAAGGATTGAACATTGAATATTGAACATTAAACATTAGACATTAATTGTATTAATGATTTCCGAGATTTGTCAGGTATCTCCCCGTACCAGACGTTATATCCCGATTCCCGTATCATCAGACATATGGTTAACTGTTTTTCACCCGGTTCTTTTTTTACCAGGCCAAATGCCGGGTCAGTTAGCACCAATAGAAGCCATAGACTGTACAGCAGGAATATTAAATATTCGTCGTAAATATGTTAATATTCAGTCTCATGTCGCCGGAAACCAATGAAATGTCCGACTTTGATTCCCGGCGGGAACAGTTGAGGCGCTCACAAATGATCGCCCAGCGTCGTGAACTTTTACGTCTTCACCCAGAGCTTCACCGCACCCTGGACCTGGAAAAACTAAGGCAGGTAGTAGATTTTGACGAGATCAGGGTCGCGGCCGGTAGCTCCGTAGCCCGCAATGAAGCCATCGAAGGCTCAGATATCGACGGGGCAATGGTCATTACGCGTCGGCCCGTGAAGCTCATCAGCCGATTACGTTTTGTCCGTGAACTGCGTCTTCAGAGTTTCCGGGCGGCGGATATCTCCGAACTTCAGGCTGCCGCCCGCAGGTACGAAAGAAAATCTTCTTCCCGGCCGGACGATTCGTGGTTCTTATCTGAAGAACACAGGGAATTGTTTAGACAAAAAGAGGAGGCGGAAGCTACCTTGGTCCGCTTTTACAGCCGGCGGCAAATTCAGACACATCTGAAAAATAAAGACTTCCCGGGTTCGGGAGATCTGGTTTACCGCACGGGCGCGGTGATTAAGTAAATCCTATTACCTCTTTCTCTTCCTGTTTTTCTCGATCTCTTCCAGTTTGGCGCGGATATTCTGGATTATTTTTTCCGGGTCCTTTTCCTCTTCATCCTTAAGATGGCCGATCTGGTAAAATTCTTCAGACGCTTTAGCCCCTTCCCGCCTCAGTCTTTCGAGCATTTTGTCTCTCATCTGTGTGAGTAACATCAGGTCTCTTTCTCCTGCATAATGCGCTGTATATATTTTTCCCTGCTCCATTCCTTTTACTTGCCCTATGGTAAAAGCCTCGCCGGCAGCCCTCCTGTCCTTAAATATATCTACCCGTTCCCCGCTATCGTCGGTTACTGGTACTTCTCTCAATCCCTGAAGAAATTTGTCGGAAATTACTTTAAAAAAATACTTGTTAAATGTTCTCCTTTGCCCGCCTATGGCGAACAGTTTCAAAGCGTGAGGTATAGCCTTTTCGTCCATTTTGACCAGCAGGTCATATATCCCGCCTCCCGGATCGCTTTCCCCGGCGCTTCTTTCCTGTTTCATAAACTGAAATATACCACAATATGTCGTACCGGCAACCACCTATTATATAATTGCCCTATGAAACAACTTGCTTTAATAAATCCCGAAAATGTCTCGGAACAGGAAGCAAATGACTACTTCGTCCGGGAAGCTGTCCGCGCTGTAGTCTTGGACGAAAATAACCATGTTGCCTTGCTTTATGTTGCCAAGGAAAAATATTACAAACTTCCCGGAGGCGGCATCGAGGCCGGGGAAGACAAAGCGGCTGCCTTGAGGAGAGAATGTCAGGAAGAGATCGGCTCGGAAATAAAAGTAGTGGGAGAGCTTGGGTATATAGTCGAATACCGGAAGTTTTCCAGTCTAAAACAAACATCTTACTGCTACCTGACACAGCTAAAAAGCAAGACGGGCAGCACGCAATTTACGGATGAAGAAAAACACAATCGCTTTAAATCTGTATGGCTGCCCATTCCGGAAGCTCTTCGTGTTTTGTCAGCAATTACCGCCATCGGTATCGAAGGCCGGGATTATATCTCCCCCCGTGACACCGCCTTTCTCAAAGCAGCGAATATCGTTTGAATTATTTTCTCTCTCCCGGCGGGCGGTAAATCACCATATCTCCCCGGGAAAGCTTTCTTTGGATTGTCGCAGGAGAGACATGGAGCGCCTCAGCAGCTTCGTTCCGTATTTTTATTCTTGTCACGCCATCAATATTTGAAAGTTTGTCATGACCCGAAAAGACTGTAGAGCCAATAACTTCGCCCCAGTGAAATTCTCCGTTTCGTTTCTGCCGGGTTCATTTATCGAGATTATTACATATTATTTTAACAATGCAATACTTAAGAACTCTTCTTAATATATACTCCGAAATATGACTGGCATTAAACAGTTGCAAAATAAGATCTCCGGGCTGGAAGCGAGGGTAAAATCTCTTGAGGACCAGCTCGCCTCCCGGACCAATCCGAACACTGCCTTCATGGATCAGCTGTACACCAAAGCCAGGGAACTGGTTATAAGGCATCAGAAAGCCACCCCCTTTGCCACCCGGCGGTAATCCACATCATTGTCAAAAAATTTCCTTGCCCATCGCACGACCGGATCCAGAAAGCTCGTATCCGGCAGGGGGATAAAGATCCTCACCCTCATCTCCCCCATCATACTCCCGCCTGATATACTTCTCTTGTGGAAATTATCACCACCCACTCGTTCAGTCTGGCCGCCAACACCCGTGGCGACCCGCGATCGGGCAAGATCGCTCTAGCCCTTCCCGGCAGACTGGATACGAAAGACTACACCAATTTTGAAAGCCACATCGAATACCTCTCCTCCCTGGGTTTCTATGCCCTCGCCGTCGATCCTCCCGGCACTTGGGACAGCCCCGGCGGGATTGAGTTGTTTACCACGACCAATTACATCCGGGCAATCACCGGGCTGATAGAACATTTGGGCGGACGGCCAACCCTGCTTCTGGGTCACAGCCGTGGCGGATCTGTTTCCATCTTGGTCGGTACCCCCCACCCAAACGTATTAGGTTTGGTGCTGGTTAATCCTTCTCTGGGTGCCCCATCTCCTCCCGATCCGCAGTCGGTCAAAGCCGGGTTTTACATGGACTATCGCGACCTGCCGCCGGGGAAGGAAAAAACAAAACGGCAGAAGGAATTCAAAGTGCCTTTAGCCTACTTCGAGGATGGGGGAAAATATGACGACGCCAAGGTGTTGAAAACTTGCGCGAAACCCAAGCTTATTTTTTCCAGCGCTGAAGACGAGTTTAACTCCCCCGCGTATGTCAAAGAGGTTTTCACCTCCCTACCGGAACCCAAAGCTTTTCACCAACTGCCCGGCACCCACGACTACCGCTACTTTCCGGAGGCGGTGGGAGAAGTCAACCAACAGACTGCTGCATTCATAAAAAATTTTTTCATTGAATCAGTCAAATGAAGTAGTATGACAAAAGCCACAGTGTTGATAAATGGTTACGCCCGTAAAACGGCCGATAGCTGGCTGGCATCATCTACTGTAAAGCTGGTGGAAAGATGATTGAATTTAATTTCTAATTTATGCAGACCAAATACACTCTTCACGGCATGGCGGCCTGGCATTTTACTGAAGAAAACGACATTGACTTGGCTTCGGTAGAACTGGGACCTGACCCTTGAAAAATATAGATATTATGCTATAATATTGTTATTCTCAACAACGCCTTGGTACAAGCAGTTTACATGCTTGTGCAATTACAACCGGCCAGAGACAGAAAGGCCGGTTTTTTTAATGGCGAACGAGGCGATCAAAAGATTTTTTGGAAGAAGTCCGGAAACCGAAAATCCGGAGCCGCTGACTACGGCGGATAAAGTGAAACGGCTTTTAAAGGAGTTGGATTTGGATAAGGTAGGATATCGCGTAGACGATTACGGCCCCTATGCCCTGATGCCGTATACTACGGATGTAGGCCGGCCCCAATTGTTAATAATAGGGGATGCAAATGACACTCCCGAAGACAGAGCTCAGATTAGCGCCCGGGTCGATGAGTTGAAATTTAATCCGGTGTACAAGGACTTGATTGTTAAGGGCGTAGAACCCAGAGAGTTGATGGCGATACTAGTGACCCAGGGTCTGTATAGAGGTTTTCATGACAAAATGGGATTCGCAGTAATGAGATTCACAGGTGTATTGGATATGTTCGACCGGCCGTCCGCCAAAAAGATTAACGATAAGTTAAAAAAAGCCGGCTTCAAAAATATCGGAAAGGATGTCGTTTGACAAATCTGCAATCCTCGGAAGTTTGCCTCATAAATCTTAAATCTTGTGTTTTATTTCCCCGGGCACCGTAAGGAGTAGTATAATTAATCTGGGTCATGACAAAGAATCCGTTTCTCAATGCCCTGGCGGCCACTCTCTACATCGTTCTGGTAAGTATTGTGATGAATTTAGGTTCAAAATTCGCTCCCCGGGAGGATTCGGTCATCGCTCCCATCGCCATCATTTCATTATTCAGTTTATCCGCCGCTGTCATGGGGTATCTGTTTGGGTTTGAACCGGCGCAGCTGTATTTTGGCGGAAAGAAAAAGGAAGCAGTTCAACTGTTCTTGCAAACCACTGCCGTCTTCGCCCTTTTCACCGCCGTTTTCCTTTCACTTCTATTCACCGGGATTTTTGGTTGAATCTTTTCCGGATTTCATAAAATTGACTTAATGCCCATCTGATTGTAATATCTGCCCATGGTCAAAGAGTGCAAAGCCGTCCAGAATCATCACGATTACTAT
>LCNU01000046.1 GCA_001001375.1 Candidatus Amesbacteria bacterium GW2011_GWC1_47_15
CAACCTGGCTATCGGCTACGCTATCTTAGCCCTCATGCCCAAAGCAGCGGATATGGTCCGCGATGCCATCAAAGCCCCCGCCTTCAAATACGGCACCGCCCTCGGTGAAGGATTGGGTCCAATCTCCGGACCTGTAGGTGGTATGTTTGCAGCGAGGGGTAAATCTAACTTGGAGATTGGGGCGAGCACGGGCAATTGGGTCCAACAAGTTAAAGGTGGAGTTCAACAAACAATTTCAGGACAGATGCAGAGGCGGTAAGTTGTTACTATTTCTTAAAGATACCTTTTACAAATCTCCCCACGTTTTTGACTGCCTCGATTTCACCTCCGAAGGCATCTCCCACCTGCCCCGGCACATCCCAGGTCGCAAATCTCTTTCCTGCAGCCGCCTCTCCCGTTCCTCCATACAAAGGCATCTTTCTCCATCTTAAAGCTGTTTGCTCATCAACAGGAGTAAACTCCTTATGCACCATCATCTTATCAATTATTTCATTAAGCGCCTTTCTTCTGCCTGCAAGATTTGGATACGCATCATTCCCTTTTTTCATATCATCCATAATCTGCAAATTTTTTATCAAGCTTTGCATGCCATCATAAGTCAGCATCAACCAGTCCTTAGAGTGGGTCCAGGTTACAAACTGATCCAACATTCCCTCCACCCCGTATTTTGCTAAATACATATCAAAAGTTGGCCCTTTGGCATACATTGTTCTTCTAACAGGAGGCACTGGGGCCTTTGTGTCTCCCCGTAATAAATCTTTTTCAAACTTTGCAATTTGTTTTCTTGCATCAACAGACTCAGGAGTCCACACTATAAAATTAGCCATCTCTCTTGTCAGGGCCACAATAGCCTTGCCAATCCCCAGAGCCTCCAACTCTTGTGCCACTTGGTCCATTTCTCTTTTTGCTAAATCATGGGACATGACCTCATTCTTGCCGATCTTATCGTACTCCTTAACCATCATCATCTCTTTAAATCTTGTGAAATGCTTGTCTGTTATCTCTCTTTCCTCTGGTGTTGTTTCTGGTATTTTTCTATAGTCTTGCTGATCAGTTCCACCCAATGCTATCCATACCCTCAATGCCTTTACTGCCTGTCTGTCTTTTTTCAACTCTTGTGCGATCCATCTCATATTTGGCTGAACTTTATACAATGTTCCACCTTGCCCTTCCGGCCCTACCCACGTCCTTAAAGTATGGTTTGATTCCAGAAGATTCAGAGACATCATCGGATAGATCCCATACATAAAGTTATTAAAGATATCTGCGGCCTTGGCGGTTATCTCACCTTTTTCTAATTCTGATAATTCCCGGCCTTCCCGTTCCCCGGCTTCAGCCAGCATGCCGCGCGTAATACTGTCAATATCAAAACCCTCTGAAGGCTGACCTTTGTACAATTTAAATAACATTGTCTCCATATCTACCTTTTTTAAATATGTTAACTTTTCCAACAATACATATTGGGGCAACTCATGATCCCGGATAAAATCTTCCCCAAAATATCCCCTCACTTTGGCTTTTTCTTCAACAACAGGTCGCCCTTCGTAATGTCCCACCACCCCGTTCTCTGTGGCACTTTCCGCCCTTGTCCTGGCTTCTTCTGCCTGCGCCTGCTGTTGCACCAAGCCCAACACTTCCCTCCCTCTTCTGATCCTCTCCGGTTCCATTACGTTCTCATACCATCTTCCAACTTCTTGCATATGCGATGGGATAAATTCAGTAAAACCCAGTATCTTTTGTTTTTTGTCATGTCCCATATACCTTTCCCCGTCTTGGGTAGTGAATATTCCTCTCGCAGCCATATCTCTCATTTGCCACTCCCTGGAAAGAGTGTTCTTTACAGCATCAAAAAGACCTCCGTAAAGTCTTTTGAATTCTTTTATTTGTTGTTGGCTCATTCCCATAACAGCGTCTCTCTCAAGGTCTGAGGCATTAATTTGACCAATTTCTGTTTCCATCTCTCTCCACCGTGCAGAAACTTCAGTTAATTCGTTGGGGTTTGAAACATAAATCCTATCAATTCTTGCCTGTATGTCCCATAAGGGACTGAGAAAAGTATCTGCTCTTGCATTTTCTATCAGGTCATATTTTTCTTTTAATAAACCTTGTACCACAGGGTCTTTTATATCCAACTCCTGATCCATAGCACTTTTTAAATCTGCATAAATCCTGCTCCAAGGTCTCCCCTGCCAGGAGACTTCTTTTCGTTCTCCCCCTTCCGGTTCCTCCGGACTTGGCGGCGGCGGCGGTGTTTCTGTTGATAGTACTGGTGGTACTGGCGGCTCCGGCGGCCTCCCGCCCCCTCCCGCCGCTTCCTGAGATCTTTTTCTTTCTTCCTCATCGCGCTCCCGCAAAACTTCCCTGAAAGCATCCTTCATTTCATCTTTGGAAGCGCCCTTATCTTTTCTTCCCCTCAAACCGCTAATCACCCGGGCAGCGCTTCTCGCTTCGGGATAATATCTTGCCGCCTCGACTACGGTTTCTAACAACTCACCCGCTCCCACACCGGCCAAAACAGGTCCGGCCACCTCCCGTAATCTTTCCCAAAAACCTCTCTCATCTCTTTCCGTCTTATCCTCATCTTCACCTTCATGCTCTGGCCCTTCTGCCTCTGGTGGTGGAGGTGTCGTAGGCGGCTCATTCGGAGGCTTCTGCCCGCTCCCCTCTCCTGGCAGTCCGGACTGCACCTTTACCGGTTTGGTATCTTCTGCTTCGGGTTTCGGCTCCTCCGGCCAGGCGAGCTCCTGCGGCTCCTGTATCTGCTCGATCAATGCTCCGGGCTTGAAATCTGAAGGGAACTCCTTACTGGGTGTATTTACATCTATCTTGCCTCCAAGCAATTTGTTCGCCAAAATTTCCACTCTTTCTACTGTCTCCCTCGCAAATTGCAAGGCTTCTTCCGGACGCATGATAAAAACTGACGTCCAACTACCCCACCTCCCGTTTTTGCCTTTTTCCTCACCGGGATAGTTAATACAGACGGCGACCGCCAGCCTTTCATGGTTTTCCAGGGCTTCTTGTCTTACTGGTTCCGCACTCAACGGCACCAAAAGTAATGTTGACTTTTCTCTGGTATGAAATTCGGCCGCATTGCCATATTTTCCTGAATCATTCAGTTTTCCGTTCCCGAATACGATATCGTACCAATCCTTGCTTTCATGACTCTTGTTAAATTTTCTTCCCTTATCCCAGTCTTCTATTGTAAAAGACTCTACTCTTTTCGACCATTCTTCAATTTTTTTATCATTTTCCGGTCCACTCCCTCCCCCCCCGAACTTCTCCACTCTGGGAAGAATTCCTCCGGGTTTGAAATCCGGTCTGGTGGGTATGCCGAAATTTTCAGGTCCCATACTGTCGTCCATATGTAAATAGTATATAACGTGTTGTCCCCAAGAGGCCAACAGACAATTATACATGTCCTTATCAAGTCCTGTAGTATGAGGAAGATGTTTTTGTGAAAAAGAATAGTTGCATAGCTGGTTTCACGCGGTACAGTTAGAATACATAAGTATCGTAGACAACATATAATAAAATGGAGAGTTTACCACTTTGCTTTCACTCTAAATAATGGAACAACATCCCGTCCCGCAAAACATTTCCTCCTACGAGTTCCGCCTGGTAGGCGACATGACCCTCAAGCAGTTTATCCAGCTTGCCGCGGGTATCGTCCTTGGGGTAGGCGTCTTCCGCCTTCCTATCCCCGGCATTATTAAGTATCCGACCATCTTCGTCCTGGTCATTTTGGGTATTGCCATGGCGTTTGTCCCGATAAACAACCGCCCTTTCACTGCCTGGTTTACGGCTTTCATAAAAGCTATATACTCACCCACCGAATTCACCTGGCAGCCTCAGGGTGTTGAGGCTGTCTCACCTGAGATTTCTCCTGTTTCGCCTGGCATCTCTTCAGCGCCGGCTGTACCTGCGCCGATCCGTCTGGGTTTCACAGACACCTTTAAATCGATGTTTGTCCGCAGACTTCCGCCGGCGCCTGAAGTAATTCCTGTCCCGGAACCTGCACCCTCTCTTCCTCCTGTCGCCCCCCCTGCTTCTTCCATCGCTCAGCAAACGGAAACTCCCGCCTTCATTGTTTCCAAAGAAATTTCTCAGGAGTCGCCAGTCAAGGATGAGGCCGCACTGGCCGCTTCTTCTTCGCCTGCCGCTGCCCCTGTTGTCGCCCCGGAAAAACCGGCGGAAGAACCTGCCAAACCTGTCTTCACCATGCCTGCCTCGCCCGTTTCACCCGACGAAGTCTCGGCGAAGTCGGGTCCGGCAATTTCCCCTGTCTCTTATGCTCCCCCTTCCACTCTCCCCCCTGCCGCTCCGCCCGCTCCTTCTCTCGATGCTCCTTCAATCCCCGACATTTTGCTGGGTCAGGCGCTGGATTCTTCCGGCCAACCTTTGCCGGGAGTCACGATAGAAATTGTCGATGCCGCTACCGGAATTCCTGCCCGGGCTCTCAGAACCAACCGCTTGGGCCAGTTCCAAATAGCCATCCCTTTACCCAAGGGTTCTTATATTATTCAGGCGGAAAAAGAAAGTTTGTTGTTTGATCCTGTTACTATAGAAGCCAAAGGGGTTATTATTCCTCCAATTAATTTGTCCGCCAAAACCGCCACCTGATCATATGGTTCCCACTCCTACTCAAACCCATCTCGACATCCGCGACATCCAAAGCGATTTAGTTATCCTCAAGGACGGTTCAGCATGCATTGTCCTTGAAGTCAGCGCCGTCAACTTCGGCTTATTTTCAGAAAAAGAGCAGGAAGCTACAATTTATGCCTACGCCCAGTTGCTCAACTCCCTCACTTTCTCCATCCAGATTGTTGTCTCCAGCAAGCGCAAGGATATTTCGGACTACATTACCCGCCTGGAAAAATATCTGGCCAAGACCGAAAGTCCCAAAATCCGGGAACAGCTTGTCAAATACCGCGATTTTATTCGGGCTATAGTCCGCCAGGGGAACGTTTTGGATAAAAAATTCTATATTTCCATCCCCTTCAGCTCGCTTGAACTGGGTCTCGGCTCTTCTTTGCGCGTCCTGGGCAACCAGAAGTCCCAGCAAAATATTCCCATTTCAAACATAGTTGACCGTGCCCTGACCAATCTCGCCCCCAAGCGTGACCATTTACTTCGCTTGTTGGCCCGCATCGGCCTGCGTGCCAGGCAGCTCAATTCTGCCGAACTCCTGCAGTTGTTTTATGACTTCTATAATCCCGAAAATTTGGGTACCAGGGTCACCCTCCCTCCGGACCATCTGTTAGCCGTCCAAAACGAGGAGAGCCTCCCATGAAGCTTCCGTTCGGCAAAAAAACGGGTTCCGATTTACCTGCCCCGGTTCCGGCCAAAGAGAGCCCGCCGCCCGCCGCCTCTAAATCTCTCGCCTTGGCCAAGACCGTCCAGGATATCATCGCTCCCCAGTCCATCACTCTGGATTTCAACCTTCTCAAATTAAACGATCGTTTTTATCGCACGTATTTCAACTCTATCAAACGCCGGTTTGTGGACGCCAACTGGCTTTCTGCTTTGATCAATTTTGACCACTCATTGAATATCTCCATGTTTGTTTATCCCGTGGAAAGTAAATCCACATTGGATGATCTGCGCCGCAAAATCGCCGAAATGGAAGCCGAAATCAGTACCGATATGCAGCGCGGCCGTGTGGTCAATCCCTCTACCCAGGCTCAATTGGAAGATGCTTTGTCCCTTCAGGAACAGTTGGTCAAAGGGATCGAGCGGTTTTTCCAGTTTTCTCTCTACGTTACTATTCCCGCAGAGTCTGTTTCCGAACTGGAAACCACCAGTAAGCAGGTCACCAGTACCCTCTCGTCTTTGTTGGTCGAATCCACTCCCACCGCTCTCCAGCAGGCTGAAGGTTTCAAGACTACTTTGCCCACCTGTATCGACCACCTCATGGTAATGCGCAACATGGATACCACTTCCTTGGCGACCACTTTTCCCTTCACCTCGTCTGAACTCTCAAACAACGAAGGTATTATGTACGGTATCAACGAACACAATGGCAGTTTGATAATTTTTGACCGCTTCGGCCTTGAAAATGCCAACTCCTGTGTCTTTGCCAAAGCCGGTGCCGGAAAATCCTATGCGATCAAGCTGGAAATTCTTCGCTCATTGATGTTCGGCACCGAAGTCATAGTTATTGATCCGGAAAACGAATACAAAACTCTTTCCGACGCTGTGGGCGGCGATTATATCAATTTTGCCTTCAATTCCTCCAACCGCATAAATCCTTTCGACCTTTCCACTCTTACCGAATTTTCCGAAGAAAACGAACTCAACCTCAAGGTCCAGTCTCTGCACTCCATGTTTAAGGTCATCATGGGTCAGCTCAACCCTACCGAAGAAGCTTTGCTGGACCGGGCGTTGACCCTTTCTTACCGTATGAAAGGTATTACCCAGGATCCGGCCACCCAAAAAAGAACGCCTCCTCTGATGGAAGATCTTTACAAAGCTTTTATCGGCATGGAAGAGCCGTTAGCTCTGTCCTTGGCGGACCGGATCGAAAAATTTGTCAAAGGCAGTTTTACCGGCATTATCGACCAGCCGTCAAACGTCGCCCTCAAAAACCCTTTTACCGTCTTCTCTGTCCGTGACTTGGAGGACTCAGTCAAACCCATAGCTATTTTTATTATCCTTGACTATATTTGGACAAAGCTCCGCCGCGATCTCAAAAAACGCATTCTGGTAGTGGACGAGGCTTGGTATTTGATGCGCTACCCGGATTCTGCAGATTTCCTGTACGGCATTGCCAAGCGCGCCAGAAAATATTTCCTGGGTCTTACCACCATTACCCAGGATGTGGAAGATTTCTTAAGTACCGATTTCGGTAAAGCCATCGTCACCAACTCTTCTATTCAGATATTGATGAAGCAGTCTCCCGCGGCAGTAGACCGGGTAGCCTCGGTTTTTTACCTCTCGGAAGGAGAAAAACATCTTCTGTTATCTGCCAATGTGGGAGAGGGACTGTTTTTCGCCGGCAACAATCACGTTGCTGTCCGTTTTGTAGCTTCTCCGGACGAACACCAGTTGATTACGACCAATCCCCAGGACCTTCTCGCCCGCCGCGAAGCGGAAGAAAAGGCTGCCGCGGCCGCGGCGGTTTCACCTGAAGAAAATAAACCGGCGCGTTTAATTCCTTCTGCCGAATAGTATGGCCGTCTTGACTCAAACCCAGAACCGAACAGCTCTTAAAGAGCTCCAGCTTCTGATTTATGGTATTTCTATACACCCGCCGGAAATTCCACCTGGTTATACCCGGGAATCTTTGGAAAAAGAAATCTGGCAGGCTGCGGAAAAAATAATCTCAACTGAAGATTTTAAAGCCATCCGCAAAGACGAGGAACCGCTTCTGGCCTTGAATCTCAAGCTTCAGGAAATTGGCCAGGAAAAAATCGATTCTATGTACGGCATACTGCAATCCCTGGTTTCCGATTATGACCGGTACCTGGAAGAACAGCGCGCCCAAGCGGAAACCGCACGTCGCCGCGCTCCCACTGCCCACGAAAAAATGCTTCGGCAGCTTAATGTTGTTCGTCAGTCGATCCCCCAGGATACCCAGGTTCAAAAAGATGTTAGTGGTTTTATGGAAAATGTGCAGGATTTATTT
>LCNU01000047.1 GCA_001001375.1 Candidatus Amesbacteria bacterium GW2011_GWC1_47_15
CGGAGAGGAAGAGAAAAAGAAAAACTACCGACTGCAGGAATATTTTGAATATTTTGAAAAATATTTTCATTTTTTTGGAAAAAGAAAATAATATTTAATTTCAGATCCTTAACCGGTGTCTGTTTGCAGTCGCCGGCTAAGGAAAAAGCTGCTAGATTTGGCTAGCATGTTGATGGGCGGTGAAGACGAAATCTTCAAGGATCGAATCTCCTTGATATTCATCACCTGCTCCAGTTTTCATCGTGAACGTCACACAGAGATATTTTGTGGACCCTGCAGTCAATGGAATTGAAAGAGAATCAAAATCTTCTGCGTTTAATTCCGCGAGTGTTACCGGTAAAACGTCGTCTCCAACAGAACCAGCAATGCTTATAGTGTGGTCAAATTGGCTGGTAGTGCAAGTGTTGTCATCACCTGACAGTACTGTGAGATCAAGAACGGATGCTATATCGCTGCCATCACCTCCGTTAGCATTTGAAGTCTGATTTGCGGCCATTTTAACTTCAGCAATGTCTACAGTACCTCCATTATGAAGGGATACAAAACCGTTGACAGAATTTCCCGGAGACAGGGTTCCTGCTCCGAAAGAGGCGGAAACGTTTTCGCTAATTCCCTCACTGATGTCATCCAACTGGAGATTTAGCACGCCTGAACTAAAAGCGTTGCTTGAGCTGGTTGCGATGTCGCTGAAGTAGGCATATGTCCCGGCGCCGATGAGCAGGGTCGCAGCGACTGCGGACAATGCGCTAAGCGCTATTTTTGTATTAATATTTCTCACCCCCTTTCAATTTGAATAAAAAAAGCCCTGAAAAGTTCAGGGCGTAAATTAATGAAATCCGTAAATGTAAAACATCTTTCTTCCTCTGAAAGAACTGTCTACACGTTATGTCCTGGAGTGATAGATTTCAATATACTGAAACGGTATCAAAGTATGATTTAAATATTCAAATTTCAGAAAGTCATTTTTCCCTGTGAGCGGAGGAAGAAAAACATGAGGATGAAGACTATTAAAACCAGGACAATTCTTCCAGAGTCTGGCCCGATTTTCTGCGGGAACGGCGGACAAGGGAGCGGTCTAAGAGTTTTATCTCATGGGAGGTAAGTTCCGGTCGGGGGCGGGTAGTCTCCTGGGATAAAGTCATGAGGGGATTTTATTATGAAACGAGGGTTGGTGTAAAGGATTATTTTGTTCCTGATTTAGAATTCAGAATAGTTTTTTGTTATTATGAGTTATGATGTTTGAGAGAGGGGGTGAAGAGATGTGATTTCTCAAATAATTGACGAAACAAAAAAAATGGTTGTATCTGTGATCCAGGGGACGGATGACGTAATCTCCGCCCTGAGGGGAGCAGTCAAGACCCAGGTAACGGGTACGATTAAAGACGCCGGGTCGATGGCCATGTCCGCCATGGATGCGGTCCAAAGCGTAGTGACCGGAGCAGTGGAAGCCGCGGCGGAAACAGGGACCGACGTCGGAAAAGCAGCTTTGGCCGTAGTAGAAGAAGCAGTGGCCGGGGCATCTGAGGCCGGAGTCAGCACCGCTGACGCGACAGCGGCGGCGGTAACCGGAGCATTGGATGCAGCCGGAAAAGTCGGCGGCGAAGCTGCCGGATTGGTGAAGGACGCCCTTCTGGGCGCGGCTTCTTTACCACGGGATGTGGTGGAAAGAGTGATTCACGGAAGTGAAAACGCCTAAAGAAATGAAAAAATAACCGGGTATCTTGTGGTACCCGGTTATGCTGTGAAAGTCAGGAATGATAAAACTCCGAAGAAAAGAAAGCCGGTAATAAGGACAACGGTGCGGAGTAAAGACGGGCGCAGGGGGGCGGGAAGGCGGGTGTGATGGAGATACAGGATCAGGGCAATATAGACAAACATGGCCAGCGCGTTGATGACGGCCGAGATGGTAATCAACTGGCGGGGCTGGGAAAGGCCGGAGAGGATAACAATAATACCAAAGACTATCTGGCCCCAGAGGACGAGAAAGTAATTGCGGGAGACATCGGCGGCTTTGGCGCCTCTGGCAAGCAGCAGATTTTCGGTAATGATACGGGAAGTAGAGTCCAGGACAGTCAGCTGGGTGGCGGTGAGCATCAGGCCGGTGATAATGAGAAAGACGGGGGAGAGGAGAGGAAGGGTATTTTGGCCGATAAACTTCGCTTCGTTTAAGACAAAATTGATACCGGAGGGGTTGTCCGGGCGGCCGAAGGCGGTAGTGTAGGCCAAAAGAGCCAGTGTGAGCATAGTGACTAACCCCAGGACCCAGAAGATGAGAAAGTGCTCCAGGTTGACGGCTTTCCACCAGCGGGAAAAGCGGGTGAGGTTGACCGCGGTCAGGGGGAACGTATTGCCGGTGAGGGAGTATTCAGTCCTGCCTCGGGAAGCAAAGATACTTTTTAAAGGAGGAGAATATTTGCCCATACCATAGCCTTTATCTCTGACGTAGTATGACTGGGCGAGATTGAGATTACCTCCTGCGCCGGAGAATGCCAGGGCTCCCAGAAAAGTCGCCAGCGGGATACCCGGGGGCAGGAAAGAGTACCCCGGGCCGCGGCCGATCAGACCTCCCGCCAGAGCCTGCCAGTCCGTACCGCGGGTCAGATAGAGGGTAAGCAAAAGTATTGCCGGGGTACCGATGAGGATGAGGTATTTCTGCAGGGTTTCCACTGTCTTATACAGCTGGTGGCCCAAAGAGAGGATCAGGCCGACTGCGATGAATGAGGCGACAGCCACCCAGCGGGGATCGATACCCCCTAATGACCGGGAGAGAAGAGAGGCACCGGCAAAGCCGATACCGGGCCAGCCGAATCCCAGGAACGTGGTGATTATAAACCAGAAGGGCAGGACGCGCAGCCAGCGGGCAAATCCAACGAAAATACTTTCACCGTAAATGAGAGCGTACCTTTCCACTTCCATGTTAATAAAAAACTGGATAGTGACGCCGATGACGATGGCCCAGACCAGGCCGAGACCGTAATTACTGGTGAGATACGGCCAGAGAATAAGCTCACCGCTGCCCAGACCAAGTCCGAGAAGAATAAAGCTGGGGCCGATCAGCCGCCGCAACGGGGGAGCGGCAAGAATTTCTGAATTTTGTTTTGAATACACTGCATCATTTAAAGTCAAAATAACGGTTGAAAAAGAGACGTCTGGAAATTTTTGTATGATGGTCTTATTTGCAGCCTCCTCAATTTCCATCCCTGAAAATTGATGCAATATTCTTGCAACCGAGATCCATGTTGTACCATTATTAGCTGCCAGTTTTGGTTTTGCCTGGTGTTTTTCATATAACGCCGATAAGTCGTTTCGAACTGATCTAATCAGTTTGTTAGTCCCGCCCACAAGTTGGAAGTTGTTGTCTGAGAGGTAAAGACCAATCATGGTTATCGAAAAATTACCAATTTTCCGGAAATATTCCTCTACGTCGAGGACTAAATCACTTATTTCAATCCGAGAAAATTCCTTACTCCACTGCAGGGAGATGTGGTAACCTTCAGGCGGCTGTAAATATATTTTTTCTTTTAAACTTGAGGGTATCGCCTTTTGCGCAAATTCCGCTATTTTTCCCCGCCATGTTTCATCTAATATCAACAACACGGATAAAGATTTTGGAGCAGATTGTAAAGTATTGGGGTCGAAAAGGTAAAAGCCGTTCTTTCTAACGAAAGCCATTTCTTCGTTTAGTCTGGTTCGCCATTCCTGCGGTAATTGATTAAACATTTTTGCGGTTTAATTTTAATGCACCAAGATTTTACGGTAAAGCACATAAGCCGAATCTCGAACATATTTTTTAAAATACACGCCCCTGATTTTTTGGGGTTGCAGGACAGCCTGTTGACTGGAGGTCGCGGAGCGAGTAATTTATATATAGTGAAGAAGTTGATATTGGCGGGTCTAACCTTGATCCTGGCGGCGGCGGGAACAGTTTACGCGACCCTGGTAATTTCCACCAAATTCAAAGGGGATCCCGAGGAATTCGCCTGGATTATCCCCGTGCCGTCCATGCCGCAAGTGTCCGCAGGCAAAGACGTATTGTTTACGGCACTTGAAGATCTGACCCGGCCGGCAGGGAGGGATGTATACCCGGCACCTTTGGGGTTGGGAATGGGTAGCATTTCTTCAGACTCAGTCAACAGGTCCGTGACTGTGTGGAGTACCGCAGTGGTAGATATATATGACACCGCAGTACTATCCGCGACGGACGTTAAGGCTTTGAGGGAATGGCTGGAAAGCAACGGATATGAATATCCTGCAACACGGGAACATCTGCTAAAGTCATATACCGACAAAAACTGGTATTTCGTGGCCGCGAAAGTGAAGGCGGAAGCTCTGGGATATGCCGGAACCAGTCTGAGGGAGGGGCACGCTACACCACTGGTGATTTCCTTTGACAGCGAACAGCCGATCTATCCTTTAAAAATTTCCGGCGCTGCGGCGACCTGGGCTATTGGGCAAAAAATCGCCGGATTCAGCTGGGAGGACGGTTCCACACAACAATGGTCCTGGTCGAGAAGTGCCGCCGGACAAAGCGGTGCGGAGATACTCCCCGTGCCGGGGGCGGTGCAATTATCGGTCACAAACAATGAGGCATTTCACGGAAAGAGATCACTTTTGGTTTCGCCGTCAATTAATGAATTCAGGCTAATCAGGACTATTTACAACCTGCAAGCAAACAGAGATTATACTTTGTCTCTATATATCAAAGCCGCGGGGAGTGGGAGGATTACCCTGGGGGGAGCGGGAACAATCGGCGAAGAAGAGTCGGCAGGAACGGAATGGAAGCGGGTAAGCATGGTTTTCAGGTCCAAGACAAACAACGCCCAAGTAGAAATCAACGGCAGCGGTTTTCCGGGGGAATCGGTATATATTGACGCCCTCCAGGTAGAAGGAGGAAAAGAAGTCTCTGAGTTTAAGGATGAAGTAGAGTCTAAGTATACCCCCAGCAACGTATCCAGTTCGCAGAGCATGGAACTGTATATATTTGCAGACCATAAGAAGTCTTATCCCGGTTTTGCCACAGACTATGCGGGATATGTGACGGCAAAAAATATCGAAAAGCTGGCCGTGGGGGATGACGGCAAACCCTGGATAGACGCTAAAAAGAAAATGTACCTGACAAACCTGTCACGAACGATAACTGCAGCCCAAATGACGGAAGACCTGGTGCTTTCGGACGCGCCGGACAATAAAACGGTAGGAGGAGCCGGGGCATGGGCAGGCGACGGGGTTCGGGTATGGATGGTACTTCTGATACCTCTGGCAGTGGAGGTATATGCGGTTTACTGGTATATTAAAAAGAGGAGAACGCAATGGAAGGGTTGATTACAGTAGTCATAGTGCTGGCAGTAGCGGGAGCGATTGTGTACGCTCTGTTCAGACCCCGGGAAAAAGGTGAGAAGCGGGGTTGGGACCTGTATTACTACATCGTAATATTCATTTCCATCGCACTACTTTTCTGGGCAATCTCCGACCTGGGGAGGGTATGGCTGGAACAACTGTGGAACACGGGAACATCGTATTATTATCAGGCCAGCCGGTCAGACATCTTCCTGCGGCGGATATCCCTGAGGCTGTCTACCCTGCTGGTAGCGTTGCCGATTTTCGCGTTTCATTACACCAAGGCAACGCTTAAAAAAGATGAAGAGTTGGACTACCACAGCCGCAAAACCTACGCGATGATGGTGCTGATACTGTCTTCCCTGGTGGTACTGGGGTGCGGAACTGGCCTGGTGTATCAGGGAATGAATTTTGCCCTGGGGGTGTCCGAGAAGCCGACGCAAGCCCTCGCGTTTTTCATTCCATATACGATTTCGGGATTGATGGTATGGGTGATGCATTATCGGATCTGGCAGGTAGCGGAACATAGGGTGAAGCCGGTAATTTAAAGTGTATGGAGTGGTGGCAGACGGGGATATTGGCAATTGTAGAAGGAATAACCGAGTTTTTACCTATCTCCTCCACAGCGCATCTTCTGATCACCAGCCGGATATTGGGGCTGCCGGTTACGGAATTTGTCAAAAGTTTTGAAATTGCCATCCAGCTGGGGGCGATTTTGGCAGTCGCGGCAATGTATCGGAAGCAAATCATGGATCCAAAGCTGTGGGGCAGGCTACTGGCGGGGTGGGTACCTACGGCAGCAGCGGGAGCGGCATTATATCCATTTATCAAAGGGGAGCTGTTGGAAAATCTGGGAGTGACGATCGCGGCGCTTTTTGCGGGAGGAATAATACTGATACTACTGGAAAAAAGTTCAATATTCAAAGTTCAATATTCAATGAAGAAGACGGCGGATTTGCCATTGTGGAAGTATTTAATTATCGGTGTGTTTCAGGCGATGTCGATAGTCCCGGGCGTAAGCCGGGCGGCGGCAACGATTATAGGCGGAATGATGGTGGGACTGTCCCGCCGGGAGGCGGTGGAGTATTCATTTATCCTGGCTGTGCCGACTATGGCGGCTGCGGTGGGTTGGGACCTTTTTAAAAGCGGGGGCAATTTCGGCCGGGGGGAATGGGTAATAATGGCGGTGGGTTTTGCGGGCGCGTTTGTATCCGCGGCAGCAGCGGTAAAATGGCTGATATCATATGTCCGCACACGGGATTTATCGTATTTTGGCTGGTACAGAATAATCCTGGGTGCGGTAATCTACCTGATCTTTATTTTCCGATAGCTTCACGGAATATTTGTCCCACAAAGCGGATGGCATTGTAAAGAAAGTAAAGCAGAAATTGGAGGATACGGTTGAACCAAAAGGGGATATTTTTTACAAAAAATACCTTGATTTTTTCCCAGATTGAGTGTTGGTAAAAAGGGGGAGGAGGCATTTATTGTAAAGTGCGGTTGAGGGTAACGACGCCCCCCGAGCGGAGAGTGTAGGTAATTTCTAGCTTGAAGTTTTTCGGAGACATTTGAAAGACGCATGTACCGGAAGAGCAGGTACCAAGTATCTGACGGCGTTTGGAGCGGGAGGTATATTTTTTGGTCCGAAACCCTCCCTGCATACCCTTTTGAACCGTGCCCGAATCGTAAGTCAGGACATAATCTACCAGTGAGACAGTTTTCAATCCGGAAAAAGTGAGGTAGACAAAGTGGCGGTCGCGGGAGACTGCCAAAGATACACCGGGAGAGACGGCGGCAAAAATATTTTGAGGAAGAAATAACGATGAGATGAGGATTAACGATATGAAGAGAGACTTCACTCCACAAGTTTAGTCCAAGTCCCAGTTCAAGTCAAAAGTTTATAATAGGGAGGTGGTAACTAAGATTGCCTGGTGGAAAATATTACTGATTGCGGGTATCGGACTGGGTGTCCTGGTGACACTGCAGGACTACAGACGTTGGAGGTGGGAAGAGACGCACAAGTATGGTTATGGGTACGAATCTGAAGGCGAGGCGGCACTGCCTTTAAGCAAGCTTTATCTAAACCGGACCCTGCGTGTCCGGCTGAAATACCCGGAGGAATGGCAGATAACGGAAAATGAGAAGTTCAAGCCGGATAACCAAGGGGTTTTTCCGCAACTGGAAAGAATCATCCCTGCGGGGGTCAGGGTAATCGCTGCCCGGTGGGATGAAAAACTGATATTGACGGCGGAAAATACAGAAGAAGGTCTGCCGGATATTGCAGATACGGAGGTGGAGAGACTGGCCGGTGAAGGTAAGATCCTAAGCCGGGAAAGGGAATACATGAGCGTGCCGGGGCTTACGCTGATTGTACTGACATGGGAGGAAGAAAAGGGCGGGCAGAAAACAATCAGACAGAGAGTGCTGGGAAAAAATGAGGAGAGGCTAATTATCCTGGACACGGAAGTTGCCAAAGACGAATGGGATAAATACAAAAATACGATTCGGGGAATATACGAAAGCCTGGTAGCAATTTAAATCGCTGTGTCTTGCCAGGGACGGCAGGCTTTGATAGCATAGGAGTAATGAAATGGGTGTGGATTGTCCTGATAGCCGTAGTGGGTTTGGGAGCGGCAGGGGGAGGGATATGGTACATGACGCGGGCTGACAAACCTTTGGCGGAAACTTCATTGGAAGTGGAAGAAGGGACAGGGGCAGAGGAAGAGGTAGCAGAAGAACTGATACCGACGCTTACGACTTCCAAAGCGGTTTCTCCCTCAGCGGCGGCTGACAGCAAGATCACGGAAGGACAGGTGAAAGAAATCCGGGTTAAGGGCAGCAATTTCAAGTTTGATCCGGCGGAAATCCGGGTCAAGAAAGGGGAAACAATCCGGTTGGTTTTTGAAAGCATGGATGGGATGCACGATTGGAACCTTGA
>LCNU01000048.1 GCA_001001375.1 Candidatus Amesbacteria bacterium GW2011_GWC1_47_15
CCAGGGCGGACCGGGTTCGGGCAAAGCGGTGTTTGGATGTCTATAGTACGGGTTTACATAACATTATGTCAATAATTAAACGTATATTGTCAATTTTTTCAGCGATATTGAGTACGCTGGTGAAAAATTGTGGAGCGTTTGGCTCGATGATACAATGAGAAGCATGAAGTATTCCAAAATGTTTCCGGGGACGCAAAAGAACGCTCCCAAAGACGCAATTGCAGTCAACCATAAACTGCTGGTCAGGGCAGGCTATATTGACCAATTGATGGCCGGATCATGGACGCTTCTGCCTCTGGGCATGAAAGTGGTCGCCAAAATCAGCGATATCATCCGCAGGGAAATGAACGCGGTGGGAAGTCTGGAAATTGCCCAGCCTCTAATGCATCCCAAGGAAATCTGGAACGAGACAGGCAGGTGGGAAAAGGCGGCCGAAGTAATGTACCAGCTCAAAGACTCGCGAAAGCGGGAATTTGCCCTGTCTTTTACCCATGAAGAAATAATTATGGACCTGGTGCGGAAATTTGCGCCTTCCTACAAAGACCTGCCGCTTTCCCTATATCAGTTTACGACCAAGTTCAGAAACGAAACCCGGCCCCAGGGAGGGATACTGCGGGGGAGGGAATTCATGATGAAGGACGCCTACAGCCTGCATACCAGCGAAGCGGATTTGATGGCTTTTTATGAGATCATGAAGCAGGCGTACCTGAAGATTTTTGAAAGGGTCGGCCTGGAAGTAAAAGTAACGGAGGCTTCGGGAGGCGTGTTTACCGAAAACCGGACGCATGAATTCCAAGCCGTGGCAGAAGCCGGGGAGGACACCATATATTTTTGCGAAAAATGCAATTGGGCAGAAAATAAAGAAATTTTTCGGGTAGGAGAGGCAGTAAATAAATGTCCGAAATGCGGGGAAGGAAAAATACTGGACGCAAGGGCGATTGAGGTGGGTAATATTTTTCCCTTGGGGAAAGGTTATGCCGAGAAAATGAATGCTTTTTATACGGATAAGGATGGAAGTAAAAAACCCATGTGGTTTGGCAGTTATGGGATAGGCACATCCAGGTTGATGGGGGCAGTCGTGGAGGTATTCCATGACGCGAAGGGAATCAAATGGCCGGAGGCGGTGGCGCCGTTTCAAATCTACCTGGTAAGTTTGGGAGCAGGGGATCCGGAGATGCGAAAAGCAGGAGAAATATATAGTCTGTTACAAAAAGAGGGGATAGAAGTATTGTGGGATGAGACGGACCGGGGAGCGGGGGAGAAGTTCGCGGACGCGGATTTGATTGGAATTCCGGTTCGGCTGGTGGTCTCGCCGAAAACCGGGGACAAAATAGAGTGGAAGAGGAGGGAAAGCGACAAGGCTGAGCTGATCGATGCGCGGGAAGCGATAATGAGATTGAATAATTATAAATAAAGTCCTATAATGCTAGATTATGGTAATTTCGTTAGTCGGTAATGCAGTTCACATGAATGAGGCGAATAGAATTTGCAGTAAATGCTTGCAGACATATACTTCTTGGGGACCAGGGAACCCGGACAAATGCCCCAATTGCCAGGCACCAGTACGTGAGGGTGCGGTCAAGGGCGAGAAGGCAGGAGGAAGTCTTGTAGACCGGAATCCGGGTAGGAAAAAGTAAAGCGTGGGGTAGCAGGCCGGGGAACGTCTAAGTTATAATGATCCAAATGGGCAAGATTAAGTCAGATTTGATGTTGCCGGTGGGGACAAAAGTACCGGATCATGTAGTATTGATCCCTGACGGTGACAGAAGATGGGCGAGGGCGCAAGGTCTATCCGCGTCTGAAGGACATAGAGCCGGAATAGAAAACATGATAGTACTGGCCAGAACCTGCAGAGACTGGGGCATACATACGGTATCGGCATGGGGATTATCTACCGAAAACTGGCTGGACAGACCAAAAGATGAAGTTAATTTCCTGATGAAGGGGGTAGTAGCGGCGATGGATAAATATGTGGTGGATATGATGGAGGAAGGAGTAAGGTTTGTGCATTTGGGTAAAAAAGACAGGCTGCCGGAATTTGTATTAAATAAGATTTCCCAGGTGGAAGAACAAACCAGAAAAAATAATAAACATATCTTTAATGTTGGGCTGGATTACAACGGACCGGATGAAATTATGAGGGCGTTTAAAAAAATGCTGGCAGATAACGTGCAGGCTGAAGAAGTAGATAGGAAAAAGGTTGAGGCGTATCTGGATACATCGGACCAGCCATACCCTTATGTTGATTTATTTATCCGGACATCCGGAGAACAGAGAACCAGCGGTTTTATGATGTGGCAGTGCGACTATGCTGAGTTTTATTGGGAAGTGGATCACTTCCCGGCTTTCGGACCGGCAAAGTTGAAAGAGGCGGTATTGGATTATTCCAGGCGCCGGAGGAGATTCGGGGGAAATGACGCGATGGAGCATTTTGCGTTTGATCCAAAGGTAATGGCGAGATTGGAATTGGGGTGGAGGAGGGAGTTGGCTGAAGGAGACAACAACAAGCTGTTAAGCGATATGGCGATGGAATATATAAAAGAGCAATACGGATTATCAAAAGAACTGGCTAAAACAGCCGGAATGAGCATGGCCAAGGCTTTAAGGCACGGTAAGCAGGAAGAATGGGAGAGTGCCAAAGAGGCTTTAAAAGGTCTATATGAAGTCGTAAAGAAGAATGTGGGACTGGCGCTGGAGCCGGAAATCGTTGCCAGTATTGAGGTGGGGTCATGGCGAGACCAGCCAAACGAAGAAGACATGAGGCATTTATTGGCTGAGAAGTTCCGGTTTTCCAATTTCCAAGCCGCTAAATCAGCCCGCCTGGCTTATCTGGCTGCTGTGGAACGGGGGAGGAAAGACTGGCAGAAGGCACAGTGGTATACAGAGAAGTATTATGAGGCGCTGAAAGATAGAGTGGCTTAGTAATTTTCAATTAACAATTTTCAATGATTAATCCGAACCTGGGACAGAAGGCGAAGAAGACACTGCAGGAGTTTGTGCCGGTGATCGACGAACGGATAGCCCGATATTTTGATAAAGAACTGGGGGCGGAATTCGGCTTTAATGCCAGGCAAAAACAGATGGTCAGGCAGGCGCTTCTGCACGGGAAGGAATATATTCTGAGGCCGACGAAAAGACTGAGGGCGTCTTTTGTGAATTATGGATACATGTTGGGAAATGATAATGTAACCGCGGAAGTATGGCAGGCGGCAGTAGGAATAGAATTGGTGCACGCGGCACTACTTATGCATGATGACTTTATGGATTTGGATGATGCCAGGAGAAGGGGTCCGGCGACGCATAAATTTTATGAAAAGAAGTTTGGCGGTCAGGTGCATTTGGGAGAGGCGATGGCGGTGACGGTTGGAGATGCCTTGCTGTGCCTGGGTTTTGAGTTAATACAAAGTACCGGCAATTCGAATGTCATGAGGCAGGTGTTGAGAGGGATAGCCAATACCGCCTGGGGCCAGGGGTATGACATTACACTAGAGGCTTTCGGAAACTGGACTGAAGAGGATGTAATTGTATTACACCAGGCCAAGACTGCCATTTATACCTATGAGAACCCATTGTGTACAGGGGCACTTATGGCTGGTCTGCCTGAGCCTGTCTATCCGATATTACACGATTATTCAATGGATGGAGGTGTAGCTTTCCAGCTACAGGACGACATTCTTGGTGTATTCGGCGATCCGGAGAAGACGGGCAAATCGGCAGATTCGGATTTGAAACAAGGCAAATGCACTTTGCTGGTACTCAAGGTACTTCAGGACGGGACCAAAGGGCAGATTACATCTTTGAGGAAAGCCTGGGGAAACAGGGGGGCAACAAGGGAGGAATTGGATAAGGCAAAGGCAGCAATCATAGACAGTGGCAGTTACGAATACTCTAAGCAATTGGCAAAGAAGTTTGCCAGCAAAGCGGCTAAACGAGTGTCAGAATTAAGATCATTACACCTTAAAGCCGGGGCCATTGACTATATTCAGGGGGTAGCGGAGTACATGATTGAAAGAGAGGTTTAGTTTGAAGCATATGAGATTGATTAAGTCGAAGGAATATACTAAATTAGAAATATGAAGTGTCCGGATTGCGGCCAGGTTTTGAACCAAGTGGAAGTAGAGGAGCTGGACAAATCTTTCCGGTGCGATAATTGCGGCGGTTTTTGGATGCAGGGGTGGGTGATCAACAGGGTGTCTACGGGACAAATGAAAACTTTGGAAAAAAATAGCAATTCCGTAACAACTCGGTACCGGGAAACGATTTGTTTGAATTGGCCCAGGCTTATAAAGCCAAGAAAGATTACCAAATGTTTTGGAATAAACCGGCAGAATGGACTGCCTGGGCAATGCCGGTGGTGACAGTCCTGCTATTGACCCTGGGCGTCGCAGGGGGGGTGTATATGGTGCGTTACCGGCAACAGGCGGGGATCATCACAGCCGACAGCGGAATAATTAGTTTTGCAGCCGTGTACACAGGACAGGGACAAGCTACAGTCAGCTTCAAGTCGCAACAAGAAGTAAAGTTTATTGAATACCGACAGGAGAATGCAGTGGAGTGGTTGCCGGCCCCGGTGATCCTGACCGGAAAGCTGTATATCACGCGCTTAAGCGGTCTTACAGAAGGCGGGAGTTATGAAATCAGAATAGGGGATAAGATCTTCAGACTACTTACCGTAGTTGCTCAGCCAAATTAAGTAATCGGCGCCGTTGACTGTACCATCACCATTGAAATCACCGTTGGCGGTACCTGATACGTTTTGGCCGTATCGGGAAAGCCAGATGAGGTAATCGGCACCGTTGACTTGGCCGTCCCCGTTGGCGTCGCCTGGTTTGGATGTGGATGGGGTGGGGGTTTTTGTCGGGGTTTTGGTGGGAGTTTTGGTGGGTGAAATGGGTGGAGTGGGTGTCTTGGTAGGAGTTTTGGTCGGGGTCTTGGTTGGAGTAAGAGTGGGTCCGGAGGTGACGGAGAGGGCGATGGGTTCGATGAACTTTTCGATGGAATTGAACGGGTCGTTGTCCGGGGCCGCCGGAAAACTTTGGCCGAGACGGGAAGCGACGATATCCAGGCTGGGTATGACAATGGTCAGGCTTTCGTACAAACCCCAGGACCAATAGGCATCAGCGGGGACGTTGGGCATAGCCTTGTCGGCGTTGTTCCACCACAGGAAACCATAGTGCTTGGAGGCGTTGGTATAACCGGCTCTATTGGCGTATATGGGGACACCGCCTGCCTGGTTGACCCGTGCGGCATCAACAAAAGTTGAGGGGATGATCTGGGTATTATTCCATTTGCCTTGGCGAAGATACAAATAGCCCAACCTGGCAAGGCTATTGACAGTGGTGGAGATACCGGATCCGAATTCGCGATTTTTTATTCCTTGGATCAAGTCAGAGCGGTAATTGTTTGATCTCCAGCTTAATTCGGTAGTGGGAATGCCGATGGGGGTAAACACCCGGTCTCGCATGAGGATGAGCAGATCTTGTTGGTAGGTGAGGGTGATACATTCAGCCAGCCAGTTGGGGCCGCCGTCGCTGTATGACCATTGGGTGCCGGGTGCAAAGAGGAGCGCCGTGTAGCCTCCACTCTTATCAAATCCCGCTCTTTGGGTGGCCAGGTGTGAGAGGGTGATGTTGGGGAGCCAGCCGGTGGCTTTGTTTGAGTCGGGGGGGACGCCCAGTGAAGGTTGGCAGGATTGGCCTTTTGTCTGAAGAGTAAGTTTGCCGTCCTGAATGGCCAGTCCCAACCTCGGGTGATCATGCCGGCGCCGCCATACGCGGAGGCGTAGTTTTTTGCAGTAGTTAGCTTGGCAGCGTCCATGCCTACTTCGGCGGGAGTAGCGGTAATCCAGGAGGTGCGGGGATAGATGTAGGTCTGGGCAGAAACGGGATGGGAATACAAAAGTAAAAGAGTACAGGAATACAGGAATATGAGAAGTTTAGAGGCCATAGTTGCTCAGCCATATTATATAATCGGCGCCGTCGACTGAGCCGTTGTTGTTGAAGTCCCCATTGGCCGGACCGGACACACTTTGACCGTAGTGGCTGATCCAGATGAGGTAATCGGCGCCGTTGACCTGACCGTCCCCATTGGCATCTCCCGGTTTGGAAGTACCGGGAGTCGGTGTCTTGGTGGGAGTAGATGCAGGGGGCGGGGTAGGGCAATTG
>LCNU01000049.1 GCA_001001375.1 Candidatus Amesbacteria bacterium GW2011_GWC1_47_15
GGTACTACCTTGGCGTTATGGTGGTAGGTATAAAAAGGTTCGGTGTGGGTGTTGGCCGATCCGTACAGCGCTTCGCAGATATTCAGGTTCGCCGCGTCATATCCTCCCTGCCGGTTTCTCCCTTCATAGCACGGCCACCCGAAATTCTCGACTGTTGCGTCAGTGGGGTTATCGATCTTGTTTATTTCTTCCCATTCCCCCCACCCCACGTCCCCTAACCAAACTTCATTTGTTCCCGGCCGGATCGTGGTCCGGAAAGGGTTGCGCAGGCCGTAGGCAATAATTCTTTTAGCGTTGTCGTCCGGATTCGCGATCAATGGATTATTCGGCAATGCCGCCCCCGTATCAGGGTTTACCCGCAAAATCGCACCGTCAAGGGACACCGGGTCTCCTGAGGTTCGCAGATCCTGGCTTCTGAGTGCTCCTCCTTCAGCCGTCGGCGGTGTCAATGCGGTTCCCGGCGCACCCGGAGGATCGCCGCAGGGGTTCACCGGGTTTCCGTCTTGTCCCCAATCGGCGAAACCAAAGCTTGCTCCGTCCCCTCCGCTGACGTAAAGCGCTCCGTCCGGCCCGAATACAATACTCCCGATCGAATGGCTTGGGTACTGCTGGCACCAGTCCTCGATAAGCACCTGCTCACTGCCTGTCATTACGTTGCCTGCCGCCTGCAGTCGGGACAATCTGCCGCTGGCAATGCATCCGTCGTCTGTCGGTCCCGGAGGGGTAGGGCAGGGGTCGGAATCGGTATTAGCCGTTCCCCAGCGCGGCGCCGTCCCTCCGATAGCTGCGTCGTATGCATATAAAATATAAATATAAGGTTTATCGGGAAAACCCGGATCCAGCGCCATTCCCAAAAGTCCTCTGTCCCAGAAGTTATAGACGTTGGTGCGCAGGTCGGCAAATGTTGTGGGTGTTGTATCGCTTAAGCTGTCAAAGACCTTGATCACTCCCCGTTTTTCCGCCACAAACACCCTTCCGTCGGGCGAAAACCGGACAGACGAGGGCTGGTTCAGTCCGGAAAACACCAGTTGTTCTTCAAACCCGCTCTGCACCGGAGCCGCGAAAACTTGCTCACCCGGTCTGCCTAATATTATCCCCGCAAATATCAAGATTGCCGCCGGAATTTTTCTCATAAATATAGTTATTACTTCTCGAAACCAAAGGATTTGGTATGAAGACAAAAATAATTCTGTAAATTATAGTTTTACTACCGGTAGATTTGCACTCTCCCAGGAGACTATTCCCCCCTCAAGGTTCGTCACCTGGGTAAACCCTTTCTGTTCCATCAATTTTAGGGTCTGACCGGATCGGTTTCCGCTGCGGCAGTAGATCATGTACTGTTTGTTTTTATCCAGTCCGTTAAGGAATTTTCCGAATTCATTTGTTTTATAAAAATCGGCGTTCACCGCATTTGCAATGTGTCCCGCCGCATACTCCTGTGCAGTTCTTAAGTCGATTATCGTCGTATCTTTCTTAGTTGTATTTTGCTCAAATTCTGCCGCGTTTACACTGATCAGTGACTTGTCGCACGCCGCTCCGCACTTCTCCGGCCGGGTAAAAAAATATCCGGTACCGAAAGCCAGCATCACCGCACCCAAAAGTATCAGATACTTCATCATTTAAATTCTATCATTTCTGTTTCCTTTTTCAGCTGTGAAAACAGTTCAGCCAGATCGGCAGGTGTATAGTGGGCGTTTAATCCGCTCGGGTTTGGCAGTACCCAGACTCTTGTTTGTTCGATTTTTTCTTTCTGAAGTCCGATAGTTGCGCTTTTTTGTCCGAATGCATTGCGGTAGGCTGTCACCCCCAAAACAGCGACTGCTTTCGGCAGGTATTTCGAAATTTTTTTTACCAGGTTATCTTTCCCTTTCTCCAGTTCTTCTCGGCTCACTTCAGATGCCGTAAGCGTTGCTCTCTGTACCAGGTTGGTTATCCCGTACCCGTATTTCAATAATTCAATTTCCTCAAAAGGGGTCAATAGTCTCGGGGTAAAACCTCCTTTATATACGGCTCTCCAAAATCTGTTTCCGGGCCGTCCGAAATGGTGCCCGATCCAGGCGGTATATTGCCCCGGGTTGATTCCGCAAAAAAGACATTTAAGATCCATGGCGATCACGTCTTTGACCCTCTCGCCTTTTGCGGCCATTAGTTCTTCTTTCGTCGGCCTTTTCATAATTATCGATTATCGCACATCCGAAAAACTGCCACTTTTGAAGCCTCAATTTTTATCGCTTCCTGGTAAGCCATAAATTCACAAAAAATATCCTCTTCATCCAAATGGTCGCTGAGTACCCTCGCACTCGTCAGCAAATCGGACAATTCAGGAATAATCGCATAAGCCAGGCCCACCACTGAGTTGTTCAAAAAACGCACCGCATAATGAAAACGTTCATGAAGCAATGTCAGCACTATTTGCTTTTGTGCCCATTCCCTGGCTGCATTGGATCCTGTTTCTTTCTCCTTTGACAGAAAATGTTGATACAGGGTCTTGCCAAAAAGTCTGGCCCGGAAAGGCTCCGAAATATTTTTTGTTTCCAATTGGCCGAATATGCTGCTTTTATCTGCTTGTTTGGGAGAGCCGGGGTCTACGATCACCCGGGGTTTATAAAAGACTTGGGGCGGCAGCACTCGTTCAACATCCGTCCCGAACTCGATTTTGTAAGGAGAGTTTGGTTTTAGTAAATCTTTATGGATGGCAACTTCCACAGTTCCGTGTTTGGAAAGTTTGTAATTCAGTAATAAGTCCAGTTCGGCCAGCACGGTATGGGAAATTATATTACTAACTTCTTATGTTTTGTTTGCTTTCCACCCAAATTCTTCCCTTATGCCCCCAAATGGTTAATGGGATTAAGATAGCGATAAGTTTAGACATTTGAGTTTCAGAAATTTTATCATGTAGTGCGAGCTTGCTTGAAATACAGGAATAAAACATACCCGTTATTGCTGTTTGAACAATTAAATATTTGTTTAATTTTGCATAATAAGGTATAGTCTTTACGCTAAGAAGTAATGCCTGCGGGACCGCAAAAAAATAAATTTATGACTAGCTCTTCTCTGAACACCTGCATTCGTTGTGGCAAAACAAGAATCATTTCCAAAACATGGACCGAAGATGTGGAAATGTTTTTCGGCAAAAGCCGTCTTGCCAAGGAAGAAAGAATTTCCCGCATCAAAAACGCGCGTAAACTACGCACTCAGGCAGTCAAAAGGTAATTAGCCGGCATGTCTGCTTTCAGGGATCGTGTACTTCAAATAGTTTCCCTTATTCCTCCCGGCCGGGTGGCTGCGTATGGCCAGGTTGCTCTTTATGCCGGTTTTCCCCGGGGTGCCCGCAATGTTGGATGGATTCTCCACTCCTCGGAAGGTTTAGTCGGTCCGGATTTTCCCTGGTGGCGGGTGGTGAACAACCGCGGCCGTATTACCATCAAAGGTTCCCTGTTTTTTTCTCCTCACGATCAAGCCGATCTGCTTCGCCGCGAAGGCATCCTTGTGAGTGAAGATTTAAAATTAGATATCGAAGCCTTCCGCTGGCGGCCTCCGTCTACTTTATCATTCGGTTCCGGCCCCATCCGTACCCCTTCCAAAAATTAATTATCATCTGGTCAATTCTTTTTATCCCTTCCATAATCATATTCGTGGGTTTATCCGGTTGGATTGGTTTTTTTGTTAAATCTACCGTTGTCCCCAGTACAGGTGGCTTATCTTCGAAAAAGACCAATTGGGTGGCTGTACTTTCACCCAGCACATTGTCGTCCCTGACCAGTTTTTTCTGCTCTTCCGCCTCCAGGGCAGTAATCTCTTCGGCCAGTATCAGGTAGCTCATGGTCGGCAGGTCTTTGAGGATATTGCTGCCCCTGCCGTCATTTGCCAGCACCATGGAAGTAGGCAGAAACTCAATTTTGACAAGCCCCGGACTTTTACTCTTAAAAAACACTGTCCCGAATACACCGTAGTTTTCAAGAAACCCGGGATTGGGCAGCCCCCCCGTCAGTCGGGCATATCCTGCCTCGTTATTTATTTCTTTTTGGATAAACACGTTGGCAAAAGAGTCTTTTGTGGAAATATCTTGTATTTCCAGCCTTTGCGGATTAAATCCGATATCCGCCTGCACCGCGTTTATGGGATTATTGTTATTGGTTATTTCGATTTTGATCGGGAATATTTCCCCCAGCCGGAATTGCCCTCTGGACGGTATGACAAACGAAGCCGTCTTGGTTGCCGGAAAAAGACCTGTGCGTTGGAGTACCCGGTTTTCGGTGTATACCACTCCCAGGCTCACAAACGAAAAAACCAGCATTACCATCGAGTTAGCCAGAGCGGAGGCCAGGGTTTTTGGAGTCAAACCGTCAACTTTATTTATCTTCCGCCGGCAGAAAGGGCAGATGCTTCCGTCTTCCTGTGCCCGGCAAAGGAAACACACCGTCAGTTTGGGCGCAAAGATCCACCACAGCGGAAAAGCTGCTGCCATAAAAACTCCCAGGAGGGCAAAAATGTGTACCAGCATCCATGAACCAACCAGGAATAATACGCCCGACCCGATAGTTTTCAGCCATTGCATTACTGGGTTATCTTTCCACATAAAACATAAGGATAGAAAAATCCTTCAAATCACACCGTTTATCATTATTCATATCACAATTCTCAATCTCCTGCATATTTCTCCACTCTTCCACCCACATGGCCACCACGGTCGGTAGATCTTCATATAAGATACGGCCGATCCCCCGCAGGTCAAATAGTCTCAAAGGTGAGGGGAGTTTCGGTTCAATAGGAGATTCGGGAGAGGGGACAACTGTTGGTGTCGCCGTGGCCGTGGTGGTGCCGGAAGAAGCGCTCAAACCGGCTTCTGCAATGATCGGGCCGGAGGTCGGTGTGGGAGTTACGGTCGGCGTTGGCGTTATAGTGGATGTGGGTGTCGCGCTTGGTGTTGGTGTAGGTGAGGGGCTTATGCAAAGATCTGTTTCAAAATCGCACGCAATTGTACAGCTCAGAGTCCCGCCCGCATATCCCAGGCCCTCACACGACTGCCCCTTCAAATCTGTCCCGTCGCAGTCTTCTCCCCCTTCCCCGATTTCATTGCCGCACACGCTCAGTTGGACGGTCAGATTTACCTGTTGGGATTCTGTTTGTCCTTGTACTTGATTAAAAGTCCCCGCCGTGGTTAGGATTAATACCGCCGCCAGACTTATTGCTATTTGCTTTTTCAATTTCATTCATTCGGTCTTGTTCTTTTCCTGTTAACTTCGACGTGGAAATACTTCTTAAATGCCGCATATAGTCCTACCGCTAAGGCCAACTTAAAAATCCTGTCTGGCCACGGGGCGTTGACCTTCCAGAAAGTTACTATCTTGTAATAAGCGGCAGTAAACACGTTGGCCGGCTCGACTGAAAAATACAGTTTTGTGGCCGCTGCTATACCTATCGAAGTAAGTCCTTTTTCCACTGTTTTCGCCGGATGCGCTTCCAGGTACGCAAAATAATCTCCCGGCTGTACTCTAAGTGGCAGTTTAACTCTCATTTCCACTTTACGTACCTCGCCCGGTTTCAGGTTAAATTTTGCTGGGGAGAAGGTAAACCATTCCTGCCCCGGTTTTTTCTCAGGCTGGTCCTGGTGATAGGCGATTGACATGCTGTATTCGGCTTCCTCATCCCCCGTATTCAGGACGTCAATGGACGGCAGTTCGTAAATCATACCGGGTTTAAGTTTCTCCTCCACCTCAATTTGCCCCGAACCCACACCCACCCCGATTTTGGAAAAAATTATCCCGGGTACCGCCAGGCTGAAGATAAACATTAGTACTGCCGCGGTTTTCTTCACTTGCTTAATTCTAAAACCTCTCTGCAAAAATGCAACTCAATCCGGGCGTCAGGTAGCCGCTGCCGCCTGTACTGTGACGGTTATTGTTTGCTGGGTATAGCTGGATGAACTGCTGGGTGTTCCCACCCTCAAATCAAAATTTTGTGTAGAAGTAGAAGTTATATCACTTGCCAGCGTGGCGTATGAAGGGTCAATTCCCACATTGGTCCAGGTGGGGGTCCCGTCGCAGTCGGTGATACAAAACTGCAGGGTATACTGATTTGCTGCCGGTGTGGCCACCAGAGTCCATGCCGTTGTGGTGGTTGCTTTGATGTTAAAGTCCTCGTCCACGTTGCCGTCGTTTTGGGCTGTTTCAGTATCGTTCACTCCGGAAGCCGTCGTATCGGCATGGCTTGAAAGGTTAATTGTTCCGAAACTTACCGAGCCGTCTGACGTCAAGGCCACGGAAATGTTTTTAGCTGTTACGTAAGCAGTAACTGTAGCCGTTTCCGAAGTCGCCTTTGCCGCGTCCGAAACCACAAACATCAAAGCATATACCGCCAGCACCCCGGCACCCAAAAACCTTCTTCTCTTTTTCATCCTATATTAAGAATAATAAAAAATAAAATATCTTGTCAAGTTATATTGCATTTATGGCTGCTGTTCGGCCTGGATGGTGATAGTTATGGTTTTCTGTGCCGCATCACTGGAGGACGAAGGAGCTGTCAGTTCCAGGTCAAAGTTCTGGCTGCTGGTGGAAGTGATGTTTTGCGCCAGAGTCTGGTAGGAGTCGGCGGTGGTCAGGGTTGTCCAGTCTGTCCCGTTTATGGAATACCTCATTTTAAAGACATTGGTGCTCACCGGGTCGCCCAGCGTCCAGGCGGTACCTCCCGTCGCGTTGCTGGCCTTGATATTAAATTTTTCCGTCACATTGCCGTCGTTTTGCGCCGTCTGCGTATCGGTCAGGGTCAGCGTGGTCTTGCTCTCCGAACTCCCCAGCAAACCGTATTGGATTTCTCCGTCCGAAGTCAGGGTGACGGATATGATGGACGCAGCATCGGTAGTCGTCTCGTTTTCTCCCGAATAAGGCGAATCTCCGGAGGTATTATTTGCACGTACCCGGTAACGGTACGTAGTGCTGGCCGAAAGCGGCGAATCATCATAGTATGCATTTGTCACTCCGGATGCGATTTGGGAAAAATCGCTGCATAGTGTCCCTTGGCATCTCTCAACTTTGTAGCTGGCCGCTCCTCCGGAGGGTGTTATCGCGTAGTAATAAGTCGTATTGCCGACAGTGGTCGTGTCGCTGTACGAGTTGGTGGAGGCATTGGCCAGGAAGGTACTTACCGGCGATCCCGTATCCCGGTAGACCTTGTATGGCGTGGTTGCGTGCAGCCCGTTAGCCCCCGTCCCTGCCGTGCTGGCCGTCCACGTAAGCGATGCATTGGTAGACCCGCCTGCGGCACTCGCGCTCAGTCCCGTCGGCGCCAGGTTCACCGCCACGTTGTCCACACCAACGGTGATAGCTGTATTTGAATTGGCTTTTGTTT
>LCNU01000050.1 GCA_001001375.1 Candidatus Amesbacteria bacterium GW2011_GWC1_47_15
TCAAGAAAGCATTAACCGTACAAGCACCCATATCCAAAAACGCGGCCGAGAAAGTAACGGCAGCAGGCGGTAAAATAATTGAAAATGGATAAAGCTTGGAAGAGTATCAGGCAAATCTGGGCAGTTCCAGAAATCCGGAGGAAATTGGTTTTTACAGCCGGACTTCTGCTTTTATACCGGCTTTTGGCCCATATACCCGTAGCCGGCGTGGACCGGACTGCTTTGAAACAGCTCTTCTCCGGCAGCCAGCTTCTGGGACTTTTGGATATTTTTTCGGGAGGAACACTAGCCAATTTCAGTCTGGCAGCTTTAGGCTTGGGTCCTTATATTAACGCCTCCATCATTATGCAGCTTTTGACTGTCGTGTTCCCCAAACTGGAGGAACTGCAGAAAGAAGGAGAGTACGGCCGGGAATTGGTCAACCAATATACAAGACTGCTGGCTGTACCCATTGCGCTCTTACAGGGATTCGGAATGTATTTTCTTTTAAACAGCCAGGGAGTAATCGGCTCGCTGACTCCTCCACAGCTTTTAGGGCTTCTAACCACTATGACTGCCGGCACAATGCTGACAGTCTGGATGGGAGAATTGATTTCCGAATACGGAATCGGAAACGGGATCAGTCTTTTGATCTTTGCTGGAATTGTGGGAAGGCTGCCGGTAACCCTGGGGCAGACAGCTCTGACCGTGGAAACGTTGAATCCTGGCAATTTGATTGTGTTCGGTGTGCTGAGCCTGATAGTAATAGCGGCGGTGGTGTTTATGAACGAGGCTTCCAGAAACATCGTGGTGCAGTATGCCAAAAGAGTTCGAGCCGGGAAAATATACGGAGGACAATCAACCCACTTGCCGCTGAGAATAAATCAGGCAGGGGTAATACCGATCATTTTTGCCGTCTCACTGGTCTTGATGCCATCCATGGTGGGAAGGTTTCTGGAACAGGTGCAAAACCCCCAGATCGCAGGCGCGGCAAGGGCAGCGGTGAGTTTTATGGAACCGGGAGGCAAAGCATATAACCTGATTTATTTTGTACTGGTGGTTGGCTTTACCTATTTCTATACGGCTGTGGTATTCAACCCCGAAAAAATTGCTGATGAATTAAAGAAATATGGGGGATTTATTCCCGGGATCAGGCCGGGACAAGCTACGGCTGAATACCTATCCGCAGTACTGAATCGGATCACTTTGGCCGGGGCTTTATTTTTGGGACTGATTGCTATACTGCCGGCAATTGCCCAGGGGTTTTTCAATATCCCGACAATGACTATCGGCGGGACGGGGCTTTTGATCGTGGTGTCGGTGGTTTTGGAAACTACCAAATCACTGCAATCCCAACTGCTGGTGAGAAATTATGAAGGGTTCCTAAACATATGATGTCCAGTCCTCAAAGTTCAATGTTCAATGGCCAATGAATATAATTCTTTTGGGGCCGCAGGGATCGGGAAAGGGTACACAGGCTAAAATGCTGGCAGAAAAATTGGGGTTGACCATAGTTGAAACTGGAAAAATTCTGCGGGAAATTGCAGAAACCGACCATCCTTGGGGGCGACGGATAAAAGATATGCAAATGCGGGGAGTATTGGTTTCGGATGATATCTTAATGGCAGTACTAAAGGAAACACTTTCCAAACCTGCCCGGAGAGGGTATTTATTTGACGGTACCCCCCGGAACATAGTCCAATACAAATTAATAAAAGAGGTGCTGGAAGATAGAGGGGAAAAGATAGATAAAGTAGTAGTATTGAATATATCGGAAGAAGAAACGATAAAAAGGCTGTCGTCCCGGCGAACGTGTTTAAAATGCGGCCGAGTTTATAACTTAATAACCAGTCCCCCACCTGAAGAAAATAAGTGTGAATGCGGAGGTGAATTGTCTCAAAGAGACGACGACTTTCCCGAGGCAATAAAGAAAAGGCTGGATGCGTACAAAAAATCTACTTCAAAGGTGATTGAAAAAGCTAAAAATGAAAATGTTTTAATTGAGATTGACGGGGAGAGAGCGATCGATGTGATCCATGAGGATATAATTTCGAAACTCGAAGACCGAAGTTCCAAATAAAAAGATGAAAAAACAAACCATAAAAACTCCGGATGAAATAAAGATCATGGCGGAGGGGGGGCGATTACTGGCGGAAATACGGGAAAAGGCGGCGGCGGCGGCTAAATCAGGTGTGACGACCGAAGAAATCGACAGGACAGCAGATGAATTGATCATTAAAACAGGAGGCAAGGCATCATTCAAACTGGTACCGGGATATAAACATGCCACTTGCATCATTATTAACGACGAAGTAGTCCACGGGATCCCGGGAAAAAGGGTGATCCAGTCCGGGGATATAGTGGGGATAGATGTGGGTCTGTACTACAAAGGATTTCATACAGATACGGCTGTAACGGTTAGAGTTGAAGGACCAAAGAGCAGAAGAGTAAAAGAGATTGATAAGTTTTTGGAGACGGGCAGACTTGCGTTAAAAAGGGCAGTGGAACAAGCGCGGCCGGGGAAAAGGGTAGCAGATATTTCCCGAGTGATGCAGGAGACGGTGGAGGCGGCAGGATACTCTGCTGTTCGGGCTTTGACGGGGCATGGGGTAGGCCGGGAACTGCATGAAGAGCCTACAATCCCCTGCTTTACGGCCGGACCCCACGATCATTCTCCGGCGCTGGTACCGGGGATGGTGCTGGCGTTGGAAATCATGTTCAACGAAGGTTTACCTGATGTGGTTTATAAGAACGACGACGGTTGGACAATAGGTACCGCCGATGGTAAAATATCTGGGTTGTTTGAGCATACGGTGGCCGTAACTGCCCGTGGTCCGCTGATCCTCACACAGCGGTCTTTGAGATAAATTAAATGATGAATAACAAAGGAGTCTTTGAAATCGAAGGTGTAGTTACAGAAAACTTACCCAATACCATGTTCCGGGTAAAAATGACAAGTGACACACCGCCCGATTTAAAAGACAAGATCGTGTTGTGCCACTTATCAGGCAGAATGCGAAGGCACTTTGTAAGACTGCTGCCGGGAGACCGGGTCCGGTGCGAAATGACCCCGCTGGACACCAGCCTGGGAAGAATCGTATACAGGCTCAAATAACAGGAATAATCATGAAGGTACAAGCTTCCATTAAAGTCCGTTGCAGAAACTGCAAGGTGGTGAAACGCCGGGGAGTGCTGTTTGTTATTTGCACAAACCCCAAACACAAACAAAGACAAGGATAATATGCCCAGAATTTCAGGAGTTGATGTACCGGAGAAAAAAAGGCTGGATATCGGTCTGACTTATATTTTCGGCATAGGCAGAAACAACGTAGTCCGGGTGCTGGAAAAGGCAGGTTTGGCCAGAGAGAGGAAAATAAATTCGCTATCCCCCGAGGAAACTTCGAAGCTGCAAAAAGTATTGGATGAAATAAAGGTTGAAGGGGATTTACGAAAAGAAGTGGCTCAAAACATATCCAGGCTCAAATCAATCGGCGCGTACCGGGGAATAAGACACGCGAAAGGACTGCCGGGGAGGGGTCAACGAACCAGGACTAATGCCAGGACCAAAAGAGGCAAGAGGGTGACAATCGGCGCCTTAAAGAAGGAAGTGCTGGCCAAGACGGAGGCTTCAAAGGTCGAAAAAGCCAAGAAGGAGGCAAAGAAATAACTTATGGCCGCTAACGGAAAAGTATTTATCACTGCCACTTTCAATAACACTCTGGTGACCATCACGGATATGGGTGGTAATACCGTATCCTGGGGATCTTCCGGAGCTTCCGGGTTTAAAGGGGCCAGGAAGTCCACACCGTTCGCCGCCACGACGGCTGTGGAAACAGCAGCCAGAAAAGCAATGGGGACGGGAGTAAGGGAAGTAGAAGTGTACCTGAAAGGACCAGGATCCGGTCGGGATGCCGCCTTGAGAGCTTTAAAGGCGATTGTCCGGCCGGACCCACGAGCCATATGGAAAAAAACACTGGGAGAAACCGAGTGGAAAAAAGCAGATGCGGTGTTTATACAAACTGCCGATACGGAAGAATGGAAATTCAGGTCATCTCCACCTACTCCTTGGGAAATCCGGTGGGAGAGTATCAAATTTGCTTTGCGGACTACGGACTTTCGACATGTGGGAGTGTTTCCGGAACAAGCGGTGAATTGGCAATGGATTGCCAATCTAATCCCAAATAACTCAAAGGTGCTGAACTTATTTGCATATACCGGGGGGGCGACGATGGCGGCGGCAATAGCCGGGGCGCAAGTGACGCATGTGGACAGCTCCAGGCCGGCAATGATGTGGGCATCCGAAAACGCAAAGTTGTCAGATATCCCGAAAGACCATATCAGGTGGATACAGGACGACGTACTGAAATTCGTGAAACGGGAAATCCGGCGGGGAGTGAAGTATGACGGAATAATCATGGACCCGCCGCGATTCGGCCGGGGGGCATCGGGAGAAGTATGGAAACTGGAAGATGATCTGCCAAATCTATTGGAGCACACAAGGCAAATCCTGTCCGCCACTCCCCTTTTCTGGCTGATAAACGCGTATACGGCGGACCTGTCCAGCATAGCTCTGGGGAATCTCCTAGCAGACATGGTAAAAGACCTGGGTGGAACAACAGAAAGCGGAGAGCTGGGAATAAAAGAATCCTCCGGTGGCAGAATCCTACCGGCAGGAATTTTTGCCAGGTGGAAAAAGGATTAAATTACTTTTTTTGTCTCTGATATTCTTCCAGGGCTTTTTTAAACTCGAGACGCTGCCAAAGTTTCAGAGTGGGATCGTTGGGATCGTCATCAGAAAAAAGAGAGCGGCCGTAAAACATAAGTACGGGGTGTGGCTTTTGAAAGCCGTCATTTAACCAGTTAACGCCTTTAATAAGCATTGGATTATTTCCGTCGGGGACAAAAATATCCTGGCGGTGGACTCGAAAAGATCCGGTGATTATCCTTTGGCCAGTCAAATAACGGCTATCTATCGCGCTACTTAAATGATAGCTTTGTAAGGCCATACCAAAATTGGGAAATTCACCCAGATTAACGATGGGTTCCCCGGGACGTTCCACGGTTACTTCGGCGGTATCATCGTCAATAATTGATACAACGGTACGGTTAATAACTTTTTTACGAAACATGCCTAATAAAGTCTGAGAAAGTACGATCTTATCGCCGGTGGAGAGAATTCGGCTGCTTGTAACTGAAAATTCCTTTTCGCTCGTGTCGGGGTTGCGGCTACTCAATGCTTCAAATGCTTCCCAGGGTGCCATATTGGAATATTAACATAACTTAACAACAAATCTTGTTAAGATGTTATGCCGCACGATTATGTACAGTATTTGCCGGAATCGGTATATGCCGTAACCTGGGCGGCAGTAAAGTATAAATATGAAAAAAACGTTGAAGGAGAGTGGGTGGAAAAGGAAGAATAAGTATCAACGCTGGTTTAATAACTGAACAATCTACTCTTTCGGCCTCGCGGACAACAAGTGATGGACTATTTCAGGCCAATTTTCCTGGCTTTTGATGCGCTTAATAATTGCGGTCCGGCTTCAATTAATAATTTGGTTTCTGCATGAAATATATAGTTTTGGCCGGATTCCCCATAATTACCGCCTTGGGAAAAAATCTGCTCATCAAAACTTAATACTGCACCCACCGGAAAGTTTCCAGATTCCAAAGATTTTTCTGCTTCTTCGAGTGCTTTTTCCAGACACAGGTTGTCAAACGGTGAAATCACGATTCTATTGTACCGGAGTTTGTGACGGAGATAATAGTGCCGGATGTAAGGCGGTGGAGGTCTGCGGGAGAGATGGGGAAAAGGGAGTTTGGGTGGCCGGCGGCGACCCAGACAACATCGAATTTCATGATACTTTCATCAATTAAGGTGAGGATTTGCTGTTTGTGAGCAACGGGCGGTACTCCACCTGGAGGAAAACCTGTGGTTTCCAGGACAAATTCGGGACCGGCAGTTTTGATTTTAAAGCCAAGATGCTCCCCCACTTTTTCCTTATCCACCCGGTTGGCTCCGCTGACAATAATCAGGCATAAATCAGGACAAAGGCGCAGCAGCGGGGGGAGCGGGCACGTCGAGAGCCTGGATTTGAATCTTGCCGCCGGGGCCGGGTAGAAAATTAATCCATTGGGAAAGGTCGTTTTCGGTCAGCCACTCACGGGAAACGGGATTAAAGCGCTTATTATATGAATAACGATAGGAAATACGGCGGCCGGAAGATTCGATAATGTCGGGGTATCCGGTAAAACGATAAAAAGTTTCAGAAAAATGCGTGGTTGCGGGCAGGGTGGCCACATCGTATGACCGGACCAGGTCCCGCAGTAAGTCAGACAGTTGTTCATCCGCCATCTCTACCGGCAGGCCGATTTCTCTGGCTTCCTGATACAGTATGGGGAAACCATGGGCCGGGTAGCCGTTGACAAGGTGATCTGCTAAATAACTGATTTTTTCGGAAGAGCCGAATATATCCGGATGAAGATTCATGATCTTGGTGGCAATCAAGGTACTGTTGCTGGATGCCCGGTCGATTTCCCCCAAGGCCAAGGGGTGGAGGTATTTAAACAAGGTGCGGTAGGCCCCTTCAGAAACCGTTCCGTCTATTTTTGAGGGGCCTTCGTCAGAGAGAAACTTCAATACCCGCTTGACCTGATCGACAGATACTGTTACAGGTTTATTGTCCGGGCCTTTGGGATTGAGGCCGTGGCGCAGGCTGCTGTC
>LCNU01000051.1 GCA_001001375.1 Candidatus Amesbacteria bacterium GW2011_GWC1_47_15
GAACTGGAAAGACTAAAAATGGGTGAGTTTGCAAACCGGCTGCTAGCATTGAAGCGGGAACTGGAATCCATGAACCCTTATGAGCGCAAGGGTTTTATGATGTCTAAAATGAGAAATCTACCACCGGAAAGACAGAAGTCTCTAAGAAAATTTTATGAAATCGGCATAAAGGAAACACTTAAGCAATATCTGGGAGAAACTGATCCGAAAATAAAAAAGAAAAGGAGAAGGAGGAATTAAACACAGTCACTTTCCGCCATAGGATTTATTGGTATGCAAAGGCCTTTAGGGCGGTCTTGCTGTCCGGGAGCATGACTTCTTGTACAGCCCGTAAAATACCGGGCGGCGGAGGATTGTCCCGGGGGACAATATACAAACGGTTTGGGGCGGGAGTTTCCGAATTCCAATTGATATCACGGAATTCATATTTATCAAAAAACAAACCCCGGCTATTCTCAACGCGGACGAGCATTTTTCGTGGATCCATACGGGTGTAGTAGGGGATGTACAAATGCGGTACTCCGCTATAAACATTGGCGTCCCCGAACCGAGGGTCGATGATTATTTTTTCGTAGTCCTGATAGTGGATTGGGATAAATCCTGCCATCTGTTTATACCCATACTGGAAATTTTGTGCGGACTGACGGGGAAAATGGTAATAGTAGACGGCGCAGAAATAAAAAAAAGAAACAAATATCAAAGTAGCCATCACAGCCCTGTACAGGAAACGCGTAGGATATTTTTTCCAAAGAATTGCAACCCCGGCTGTAATAATAATCGTATATGGCAGTAGGCTGACCAAGTTGCGCACCTGGTTGGGAGCGTTGAGAGTAAGGGAGGGGACCAGAGGGGAGAGTGCCGCCCAAATGTATATGAAGGTGCTGTGGCGGGGGAACATCCGGGGGAGTCGGAAAAGACCGACGGACAGGAATATTAGAAACGGCCAGAGAAACAGCCCGGACTGGTAGGGATCACCCCGGGGGAGCAAGTTTAACCCGTCAAAAAAAAGGTAACCGGGATTGGTATATGAAGAATAATTGCCGGTAATAGACATAGCTACCAGCAGGAATTTCTGAAAAGGCATAATTCCGGGATTTTTCAGCTGGCGGTCCAGACCGGGCTCGTGGGTAAATATTTCTGTATTTGCCCGGGCATAAGTGCCTTTGTTTTTGATGTAATCAGTGAATATTGGGGAGACGAGTAAAAGGAATAATACTGCGCCCAAGTAATACTCGGGACGGGTGAAAGTCCGGCGGTGGAAGTAAAGCCAAAGGACTGCCAGAAGCAGGGGAGTGAAGATCCATTGGGTGTGATAGGCATAAACAGACAGGGCAAAGGAGACCATACTGATTGTCAGTGCTATAACGGAGTTTTTTTTATGAATAGCGATCAGGAAGCCGAAAAGCCCGAATGCCACAAAAAACAGGGCGATATTTGACTCCAACGCCACCCGGGAAGAGTAGATATGCCAGGGTGTAAGGGCAAGCAGCATGCCTCCGGTCAAGGCCATAAAACGGCTGCCGCCCAGGAGTCGGACCAAGGCCATCATTACCGGGATAGTCAATAGGCCAAAAATTGCGGACGGCAGACGGGCAGCATAATCGCCGGGACCCATTAGCATTACCGGGAGTACCCCCAAATATGCAGTCAGAGGGGCCTTATAAGTATTGTGCGAACGGAAAGACAGGGGCAGAAAGACGTTGTGTTCATCGCGCATAGTAGTGGAGAGAGAATAGGCGTCCCAGGCGATGGAAATTTCGTCGTTGGACAGATGGGGCGGGGAGTAGCCCAACCCAGGAAAGCGGGTGACCAGACCCAGAAATAAAATAAAAGCGATAATTATTTTTTCCGCCGTATTCATACCGGCCGAGGTAAGACAAAAATAATACTTATCAAAAGCAGCAGGAAGTAAGCCTTGAGACGGACATCACGGGCGCCCCTTAAAATCAGATATGCCAGCAGAGGAAACCAGATATAGAGGGAATTGAATTTATCGGGAGAGCGGCTGACTGTGATCTGGAGGAAAAGCAGAAGCAGAAACACCCGGAATGGACGGGGAAAGTCTTCCGGGCGGCGGAAAAAGGCAGCCAACCCAAGGCCCAAAGGATAGAGGTTGGCCAGAAGCAGGGAACCCATAAGATTTTCCAGGGTTAAGAAGCGAAAAAAATTATTTCCCAGGATGTAAGTATATACAGATGGGTTGAATAACAGCCGCCTGACGGGGAAGGGAACATAACGGGCATCACGTTGATGCAATCTGACAGCATCTTTGTAGGTGGGAATGTCAAATACCAACCGGGTGCGGTCGACTGCCGCCGGCCAGCTGACAATTTTTCCGGCCAGTAAGCTCCCCCAGAAGACCGAAACTAATGCCAGGATGATAACTACCCATTTACCCCGGGGGATAAGAGACCACAGCCAGAGAAAAAAGGAAAACAGGATAAGAAACAGGATGACAGTATGGTAATCCGGCCGGAAATGCAGAAGGGGGGTGAAAGCAAGAGAGAGAAACGCCAGGTAAACAGCCGGAGTCTGGCGGCCGGGGTGCAGGCGGATGTAAAATGCGAGGGAAAAAATTAGGACCAAAGCGGGAACCATTACTTATCTATTATAATTCCCGATTATGATCGAGAAGAGGAATTGTAGCGATAACTGTATAGTTGTGGTATATTAGCGGGAATGAATATAAAGGCATAATGATAGCGGCGGCAGTGATCATAGTATTAGTTTTGGGCGGGACAGGGTTTTTAATCAGCAGACGAAGTACACAAGCTCCGGCGGCAACTACCGGGGAAAGCCAGTCCGAATCTGCTGTGCAGCCGCAGTCCCAAAAAAAAACCTTAAAAGAAATAATGGGATTGGCGGGGGACCAAAAATGTGAGTTTGCAGATACGGAAACGGGAAGCACGGGCAGCATTTATGTGAGCGGAGGAAAGTTTCGAGGTGATTTTACTATGCAATCGGAAGGTACGTCCACCCGGTCCCATATGATTTCCGATACCGAAAACGCGTATATGTGGATGGACGGACAAAATCAAGGTTTCAAATTTTCAGTGGCAGCGCTTACGGCAGGAGACGATGCGGCGCAACAGCAGGCTGTGGATGTGAATAAAGAAGTAGATATAGACTGCAGCGGCTGGAGCGGCGGAGAGGCAAGCTTTGAGGTGCCGGCGAATGTGACATTTTCTGATTTTGGAGGATTGATACCTACGGGAGGAATTACAGGGAGTGCCGGAGAGGGAAACGCGGTGGCATGTGCCGCCTGCGATCAGGTACCGGCGGAAGCCAGAGCCCAATGCCGGGCGTCTTTGAATTGTGAATAAAGATAAATATTTTCTTAACAATGTCGGTTGAGAAGAAATACCATATAGATTATTTTGGTCCTGTCCGGAAACTTATAGTCTTGAATTTAGTGTGGGAGGAAGTCCAGAAACTGGCCAAAAGGGAGGTTGGCAAACAGGAATTCGGCGTCTGGCTGGCACGGTTTTATGCCAACACCGGAGAAGCGAGGTATCTGGAAAAAGAGCAGAAACAGCTGGGAAATATGTCGCCTCTGGCGTTCATGAGACGAAAGGCGGATCTGTTTCAAACCCAACAGATTATTAAAGATGCACCTCTGCCTTTCAAAGATGCGGCTAGGTTTCTAAAAGTCGCAGACCGGGAATTCCGGCGTTTTCCTTCCCGCAAAACGGCGCGGGATTTGCAACCTTCCAAAGGATTTGTCCCGTTAAGGGAGGCCAAAGATTTACAGCTTTGCGGGAGCGATACAAGGACGGTGCACCTGTCCCGGCAGGAAGTTTTCAACGCGAAAATCTTAAAACGCCTGCTGGAAATATGCCCTAATCTGGAAAGAGTCCAGTACCCGCCGAGTTTCGATAGGTTGATGAGATATAACAGAGGAATATTGGAAAATGCCGGTGTCAGCGTGATAGCCGCCAGACAATTTGATATGGCATATTATGACGAAAGTGTCGGACCGGGCGGATTTGAGGAAAAAAACAGGATTTTCCAAAAAATAACAAAAGAACGCAGGAGGGAGTTTAGACAAATGATAGAGTTGGAGATACCAGAAGCATTGCTGGCTGAAGCGTATTTTGAGTCCAATGGCAATAAAACGATAGCAGAAATTGCCGGGGAAACAGGATTACCCACAAGTTTTGTCAGCCGGAAAATCAGAATCCTGCTTCATTGGGGCGGTTATCTATCGATGGAAAAGTCAGTTCAATCCGGGGCCATGCATCTTGAAGGGGGGCTGAAACGGCTGATAAGGGCTACGGAAGATATGAAATTCAGGCTGGAACTTAGAGAATCACACCGGGTGGGGAGTTTTTTGCCTCCGGAAAACCTGCCGATTCAAGCATGGGAAATGTGGGAAACCCTGGCCAATCATTGGAGATCAAATCCAAAAGCATATCAGCGTTTAGAATCTGCACACCCTGATTGGTATGAAATACTTTCTGACTACTATGGATTGAAAATGCTTGGAGGAGAAAGGGAAACTTCTACACATATTGCCAAAAGGCTTGGCTTTTCCGGCAGAGAAAAAGTTAAGCAAATAGTAAATAAAGCGATAAGTTTTCTGGATGTCGAGTTGGAGAAAAAATAATTAATTATTGAATGTAGGATCGTAAGAGCGGGGCAACAATTTTTGAGTTTTAATACCTTATATATGGATCTAGAGATTGGCACAAACAACGAAAAAACCAGTATTTTTAAATTTCATAGTTGGTTCTTCTACTTGGAGATTTCCTTTTCAAGGATACCGAAGGTCGATAGTCGATGGAGGTGTGCAAGATATGGAGTTGCTGCGATAAGGCGCTGTCGCATTTTTTTAGGGTATGACTCAGCTAAGTCAAGGAGCCTTTTGTTCAAATCTGGTATGATTAACTGAGTCGTTTGTCCTATCATTAGGGGGAGTTCGTTTTCTTCAAGAAGCCATTGTTTATAAAACAATTTATCTTCATAAACGAGATCAGTAAAGGAATAACCATCATGTTTCACCCTGACAGTTTCAGTCCACGAAGCTGGAAAGTACTGGCCGTTTTCATAATTCTGTTCGACAACTTCGTATCCTTCTGTAGGATCAATATAAGTTACTTTTTCTCCAACCCAACGATCATTACTCTCATCAAGAGTCCACACAACGTTAGGTACTGAAAAGAGGGAACCAATATAATCTTTAAGTGTATATGAGAGTTTTGCCTCCCTTTTCGCAAATAAAACGATTTCAAGCATATTGGGGTTAACCTTCTGGACTTTTTTGGAACCCCAAAACCTTCTGGGTATCACGAATGTATCAACCACTAGTAAATCGGTGATTGGTAGCCAATGTCTTCTTCCAAGGTATTGCCTATGGTGAAAATCTCCTTCGGGAAAATTACCTTTCAGGACTTGTGCGGCGTAATCTAAGATCTTTGGGGGAAGGTATGATCTTCCGCGGGTGAGAACTTCTTCCCAATGAATTTTAGTTAAGCCTGTTAACTGGATTTCTTCCTCAGGATGGTGGCCGATTTTTTCAGACATAGTTGAAAATAAATTTAATAAACTTTGGTTTTACACCGGTAGGTAAATTAATCATAAACGTTTTGCCATCGCTCATGATCCTCGTAGTTTGGTGGGTCTCCTATAGTTTCCCAGCTCAGAATTCTTATTTCCTCAATTACAGATTGTTGTCTGCGAGGTTGATATTTTGTTCTTAATACTTCCTCAAGCTTAAGAGAAGAATTATCTAAATATATACTATTGTATATGTTGCCAATGTCTTTAAGTGATTTATAAGCACCCTCAGCAATAGGGTAATATAATTCTCGTATAACTGCATATTTTTGTAGCTTTCTTTTATATGTAACGGATCGAACATACTCCTCATCCCACCCTCTAACGTGCCCTATAGTTTTAACCAAATCATATGGTTCTCCCATTTGTACTTCTTGTAAAGTCC
>LCNU01000052.1 GCA_001001375.1 Candidatus Amesbacteria bacterium GW2011_GWC1_47_15
TCTTCTTATCAGCCAACCGGCGATCAACCCCAGGCAATAGAAAAATTGATCAAAGGCTTTAAATCCGGTGCCGACCATCAGGTACTTTTAGGTGTCACCGGCTCGGGTAAAACATTCACCATGGCGAATGTTATCCAAGCCGTGCAAAAGCCGACCCTCATCATCTCCCACAACAAGACATTGGCTGCCCAGCTTTACCAGGAATTTAAGGATTTCTTTCCGGAAAACGCCGTTTCTTATTTTGTATCTTATTACGATTATTACCAGCCGGAAGCCTACATCCCCCAGACTGACACTTATATCGAAAAAGAGACGGATATCAATGAAGAAATCGACAAACTGCGCCTAGCCGCTACTACCAATCTGCTTACCCGGAAGGATACCATAGTTGTCGCTTCGGTTTCCTGCATCTACAATCTCGGTTCTCCTGTCGAATACGGTAAGACAATTCTGGAACTGGCTCCGGGATTAAAAGTTACCCGTAGCCAGATCACTATGCGCTTAAACGATCTGCATTACCTGCGCTCAGATTTCGACTTCAAACGGGGGACATATCGCGTCCGTGGAGAAATTATTGACATTTATCCTGCATATGAAGACACGGCCGTCCGGGTGCACCACGACGGCACAAAAATTACCAAATTGGAAAAAATTAATTCTTTGACTGGTGATTTGATAACTGAAGGCAATCCCGGTTCTTACCGCTCACTTGTAATTTACCCCGCCAAGCATTACATCGCCCCCCGGGATAATCTGACTTCAGTTTTCGACCAAATTCAGGCAGACCTCCAATTACAAGTCACGCATCTTAAATCTCAAGGGAAACTTCTCGAAGCTCACCGTTTAAACCAGCGGGTCAATTATGACCTGGAAATGATCCGTGAAGTGGGGTACGTCAACGGAATCGAAAACTACTCCCGCTACTTCGACGGCCGCTCTGAAGGCGACCCCCCATACTCCCTCCTTGATTATTTCAATTTAAATGAAAGCAATGGAGTCAATTCAGGCAATGATTATCTCATGATCATAGATGAATCCCATATCACTATTCCCCAAATCCGCGGTATGTACAATGGGGACCGCTCCAGGAAGCAGACGTTGATCGATTACGGTTTCCGCCTGCCTTCGGCATTGGATAACCGCCCTTTAAAATTCGACGAATTCATGAGGCGCATGGGTAAAACAGTTTATACCTCAGCGACCCCCGCCGCCTGGGAGCTGTCGCAGTCCGGCACCGGCGTGGTAGAACAACTCATCCGCCCCACAGGTTTGATAGATCCCGAAATTTCAGTCCGTCCGACTGCCGGCCAGATTCCGGACTTGATGACGGAAATCGAAAAGCGGGTGTCGGCCGGCCAGCGGGTACTGGTAACCACACTTACCAAGCGTATGGCCGAAGATTTGTCAGCTTTTCTTGAGGAAAAAGGAGTCAAGGTGCATTATCTGCATGCCGATATAGCTACGCTCGAACGTCTGGACATCCTGGGAGATCTGAGATCGGGCACTTACGACGTGGTGGTGGGTATCAACCTCCTGCGGGAAGGATTGGACTTGCCGGAGGTTTCTTTGGTGGCCATCCTGGATGCGGACAAGGAAGGTTTCCTGCGTTCCCACACCTCACTAATCCAGACTATGGGCCGGGCAGCCCGGCATGTGGAAGGCCAGGTAATCATGTACGCGGATCGGACGACGGACTCAATGAAAGCCGCTATTGAAGAAGTGGAGCGCCGCCGTGCTGTCCAGCTGGAATACAACACCCTTCACGGCATCACGCCGGAATCTATTTCCAAACCGCTCAGGGAACGGATCGTGGAAAAAACTGAAGACGAGCCGGTGAAGCTGGACCCCAGGCAAATTCTCAAAGGCAAAGCTTTGGATTCCTCTGATGTGGACATGTCTCTGGTCTCCCAACTTACTCCCCAAGACCTTACCCGGCTTACCAAACTCATGTCCAGGCAGATGAATGCCGCCGCTAAACAATTGGAATTCGAGCTTGCCGCCAAGATCCGGGACCGCATCAAAAAAATCGGGTCTATTGTTTAAATTTGGTTTCTCTTACAGATCCTTCTCCCTCAGAATAGTGTACCTTTTTGCGTCATCCTGTGCCCGCTGGTATAGCTTCCCCGCTCATGGGTACATCAACGGTCCGATCGGGACTTGACAAGATATAATTTCCGATTCATAAACAAATTAATGGGAATTGCTTTGGAGCTGAAAAAGCACCCGCCGTCTTCTTCCGGACCCCGCGGTCCCCGGTTGGAGATCCGCAGTCCGATCCGTGAGGAAAAGACCAATCGCGGAGACCGGCTATCCCCCTCTCTGCCTCTTGAACAAAACCCGAAACCGGTAGTACAATAATCATTTGCCATGAATGACTTTATAAAGATCCGGGGGGCCCGTGAACACAATCTTAAAAATATAGATTTAGACCTTCCCAAAGGCCAATTGATCGTGTTTACCGGTCTATCAGGATCCGGTAAAAGCTCACTGGCATTCGATACGATATATGCCGAAGGCCAGAGGCGCTATGTGGAATCCCTGTCTTCATATGCCCGTCAGTTTTTAGGGGTTATGGACAAACCGGATGTAGACCATATCGAGGGTTTGTCTCCGTCCATCTCCATCGATCAGAAATCCGCGTCGCACAATCCCAGATCTACCGTGGGTACGGTAACGGAGATTTACGATTATCTCCGCCTGCTGTTCGCCCGTATCGGTCATCCCCACTGCCCGGTCTGTGGCCGGGAAATCGCCCGTCTTTCCCCACAGCAGATCGTAGATATGATATTTAAAAAATTTGAGAATTCATTGAAAATTGATAAATTGAAAATTGGTAAATTTTTAATCCTTTCACCTGTGATCCGGGATCGCAAAGGCGAATTTACCGATCTTTTTTCGTCTCTGCGCCAAAAAGGCTTTACTCAGGTGCGGGTGGACGGCAAGATCATCGGTCTGGACGAGGATATTCTGCTTCTCAAAAACAACAAGCACACCATAGACGTGGTTGTTGATCGGCTAATGATATCCCGGGAAATGCTCAAAGCAAACACCTCACCGGAAGTTCGTTCCCGCCTTTTCGAAGCCGTTGAGTCTGCTCTCAAGCTTTCGGAAGGTCTGTGCATACTATCGCAGGTACTGGACAAATCTTTTGACATGCCCGTCAAACCCAAAGAGCTGTCAGACCACCTGTTTTCTGAACGTTTTTCCTGCCCGTTAGACAATATTTCCCTTCCTGAGATCGAGCCCCGCCTGTTTTCTTTCAACTCCCCGCACGGCGCCTGCCCCACCTGTACCGGTCTGGGTACTCTGTTAAAAATCGACGATAAATCCGTGCTGAATCCTAATCTGACCATATCCGAAGGCGGTATTCTCCCGTATGCCAATACTTTCACTTACGATTCCTGGTTTTCACAAAAAGTCGCCCAATTTGTCCCCATTCGCGTTCCCATCCGGGATCTTACTCCTGCTCAAAAAAAATTATTGCTATATGGTTCAAATGTCGGTAACTCTTTTGAAGGTATCATCCCCAATCTTGAGCGCCGATACAAGCAGACCCAGTCGGATTTCATCCGTCGTGAAATAGAAAAATACATGCGTAAAGAAACCTGCCCTGAATGTACCGGCCGCAGGCTCAAGCCGGAAGCCTTATCGGTAACTATCGAAGACCGGTCCATAGTAGACATTACCCGTATGTCTATTTCCGCCTCCCTTCGTCACCTCACCAGCCTTGGCGGCCTGAATAATCGTGAGCTGGCTATATCTACTCCCATCATTAAGGAAATCGGTGAACGACTCGGTTTTTTGGTTTCCGTCGGCCTGGATTATCTTACGCTGGACAGGACAGCAAACACTCTGGCCGGCGGGGAAGCCCAGCGCATCCGTCTGGCTTCGCAGATCGGTTCCGGTTTGTCCGGAGTTTTGTATGTCCTGGATGAGCCGTCCATCGGACTTCATCAACGGGACAACCAGCGGCTAATAAACACTTTAAAGCGTCTTCGTGACCTGGGAAATACCGTCATAGTGGTGGAGCACGACCGGGATATGATGCTGCAGTCGGATTTTCTGGTGGATTTCGGTCCTGGTGCAGGGGATCACGGTGGTCTTGTCGTCTCCCTGGGTACGCCGAACCAGGTAAAGTCGGACCCGGATTCGCTTACAGGCAAATACCTCTCCGGTAAGAAGCAAATTTCCGTAGGTGTTGGCAATGTCAGTGATACAGGCAATGAATTAATCTTGCACGGCGCCTCAGAACACAACCTGAAAAATATTACAGTCGCATTCCCCTTGGGTAAATTCATCGTGATAGCAGGTGTTTCCGGCTCCGGTAAATCCACACTTTTAATAGATATTTTGTATCAGGCTCTTGCCGTCCGTTTAAACCGCGACCACCGCGAACACCCCGGAAAGTTTTCAGGTATTGAAGGCGTTGAAGATGTCAATCGTGTCATTATGGTGGATCAATCTCCCATCGGCCGCACACCCAGGTCAAACCCCGCCACCTATACGGGTTTGTTTACCCCCATCCGCGACCTTTTTGCTCTCACTCCCGAAGCCAAGGTCAGGGGTTACCTTCCCGGGAGGTTTTCATTCAATGTCAAAGGCGGCCGCTGCGAAGCCTGCCAGGGAGAGGGCCAGATAAAAATCGAAATGCAGTTTTTACCGGATATTTATGTCAATTGCGAAATCTGCAAGGGTACCCGCTACAATTCGGAAACCCTCGAGGTGCATTTTAAAAACAAAAACATCGCCGAAGTTCTGAATATGACAGTCGAGGAAGCAGCGGATTTTTTCAGCTCATTTCCGCCGGCCCGGGAAAAACTGTCTACTCTGACGGATGTAGGGCTCAATTATATTCGTCTTGGCCAGCCGGCCCCGACTTTGTCCGGAGGCGAAGCCCAGCGTGTCAAGCTGGGCACGGAGCTTTCCAAACGGTCTACAGGTAAAACGGTTTATATTCTGGACGAACCCACTACTGGTCTGCACTTTGCGGATCTGGAAAAACTCCTCATGGTTCTTCGCCGTCTCGTCGAAAACGGCAACACTGTTATCGTCATCGAACACAATCTGGATGTCATAAAAAATGCAGACTGGATCATCGAGTTGGGTCCCGGAGGAGGGGACAGTGGAGGAGAAGTGGTCGCCGTCGGTACCCCGGAACGGATTTCCGAACATAAGGATTCTCCCACCGGTGCTTTTCTTCGTTGACGCTTTCAGTTTTATACTTTTCGTTTTTTCTTGACCGGAAGCATTTTCAATACATTTTCGCAAAGCATTGTAAATTCTTCGAATTTTTCAGGCA